>JAHYIW010000007.1 GCA_019429445.1 Desulfuromonadaceae bacterium | reverse complement strand
GGTCGGATCGCCTCGAAATCGCTCTTGCCTTGGCAGAGCAGGCCGATGTAGCAGCGCAGCACATCGGCGGCAGAAATCCCCTGGCAGGGTGCCGCCTTTGCCAGGCGCGAGGTCAGCGTGGTGAACCTGTTTATAGCCAGCCCGACCAAGGCCATGCCAGACTGTGAGGTGTAAAATTCGGTGTCGGATTGTTCGATGGTGAACCGCGGAAAAGTCACGAAAAAATCTCCTTGGGTGAATTTCGATGCAGTTCTAATGTAGCACAAAACGCCAACAAAATCAGCTAATTATCAAAGATCAAGCAGAAATTTACTATTTTAAACTCACTGATTCAGGTAAATCTTTATAACCTTAATTTTTAACTTTTTTTTAGCAGGACAAAAAGCTCAGCGATCTGTTCAAACCCCTGCCTTTTGTTTTCTTTGCGAAAGCCCTGATCTTGTTCTTTTATCCGGTGACCGGTTACTGTTATACTCAAGAATAATCAGCTATAAAGCTTGTTAGACGAAGGGGTTTTATCTCTCATGGAATTACCGGGCCGCGCCTTTGAAAATTTGAACCCCGATGTTGTCCTCGATGCAGTGGAGAGTGTTGGTTATGGATGCGACTGTCGTATCCTGACCCTTAACAGTTACGAGAATCGGGTTTACCAGATCGGTATTGAGGGGGGTGAACCACTGATCGCGAAGTTTTATCGTGCCGGGCGCTGGAGTGATGAGCAGATACTGGAGGAACATCAGTTCAGCTTTGAACTGGTAGAACATGAGCTGCCGGTGGTTGCACCGCTGACGATTGACGGTACCAGCCTGTTTCGTTTTGCCGCTATGCGCTTTGCGCTCTATCCGCGCCAGGGCGGTCATGCGCCGGAGTTTGACAACCTTGACAATCTGTTGATCATGGGCCGTTTGTTGGGACGCATCCATGCGGTCGGGGCGACACGGCCATTTGTGCATCGCCCCCAACTGGACAGCAGGAGCTTTGGTTATGACAGCGTGGCACTGATCAGCGCGAAATTTGTTCCGGCTGCCTACAAGGCGAACTATGATGCCCTTGCCGCGGATCTGCTGCAGGGTGTCGATGATCTGTTGTCCGCAACGGTGACGAATATCCGCACCCATGGTGACTGTCATGCCGGGAACATCCTCTGGCGTGACAACGCCCCGCACCTGGTCGATCTCGATGATGCCCGGATGGCCCCGGCGATGCAGGATATCTGGATGATGCTGTCGGGCGACCGGACCAGACAGAGCGTGCAGCTGGCAGAGATTGTGGCTGGCTACGAGGAATTCCATTCTTTTCAACCACAACAATTACGTTTGATTGAGGCGTTGCGTTCGCTGCGTATTCTGCATTATTGTGCCTGGCTGGCACGTCGTTGGGACGATCCGACCTTTCCGCATCACTTCCCCTGGTTTAATACCGAACGCTACTGGGGGGAGCACATCCTTGAACTGCGCGAGCAGATCGCGGCGCTGAACGAACCGCAGTTGACAGTCATGTAGCATCTTTTCGATTCCGGTGGGTGAATTATATGATCCTGTTTGTCAGTGAGGTATTGCGTGCAATCTGAAGAAAAAACAGCAAATTTTACGCGAGTCGCCAATCTGCTCAATACGCTTTTTCTGCTCGGCAAGCATTTGAGTCTTTACCACGAAGAAAACAAACTGGTGACGGCGACGACCGCTCGTCTGGAAATGATTCTTGAAGAACTTTTTGCCGAACTTCCGCAGCTCAGCATCGTCGTGGCGCGTCACGGTTTTCTTTTCGACGGTGAATTTATCCAGCGCAGCAACAAGCTGTTTGAGACATTTGCCTTGCGGATGTTCGAACACGGTATTGCCACCTTCTCCCTGACCCCCGAACTGAACGCGATGTCAATCTACGCTTTTCTGCGGGTTGTCATTCGCCGCCCTTCTGAAACCTGGGACGAGGGGGGGATTGCCACCAGTCTGGCGGTTCGTCAGGTGGTTGGCATTATGGTCGAAGAGCTGGACGAGGATAAATTCACCCTTACCGAACAGGGAGACGACGCAGGAAAACTTCAGGGTGGCAAGTCAGATATCTGGGATCGTTTCGCCCTGTCAATCGCGCATGCCTGTGGAGAAGATGTTGCTAAAACGTTGCACGAAACGGACTCGCCGGGAAGTTTTGCGGCAGCTGTTTCCGACTTGATGGCGGGCAAAAGTGCGGAAGAGAAGAGCGCCCTTGCCAGGGAGCTGAGTCGCTTGCTAAGCAGTTTGCAGCACGAAAAAATCACCATGTATCGTGCCCAGGCGCTGAAAAAATTGACGGAGTTCGTTAACAACCTGTCGGTTGAATTGCGGGAAATGTTCATGAACAATGCTTTTAATTTGGGGTTGAAGGCCGATTATGCGGAAGGCTTTTTCTCCGAATTATCGGACGAGGTGATCCTTGAGGCACTCAAAAATGTTTCGTTACAGAAAAATTATGTACCACCGGTTATCATGTCGTTGTTGAGCAAGCTGGCCGGAGAGCGTAACCTGGACATGCCTGCCGGACTGTCCAGGCCACAAGCCAATGACGTCAGCACCACCCGCAAAATCCAGGAGCTGTTTCGTCCGGATGAATTTAAAAAATATGTTCCGTCCCGCTATCAGCGGGCGCTGATGACCGTCCTGCAAAGCGAGACTATCCCCGTCGCGCTCAATGAACATCTTGATGCACTGCGACATACCCTGGAAACGCACGGGGTTGATGAACACGCTGCGGAAATCACCCTGCATATTCTTAAACATCATCCGGATGCTGAACATTTGCGCGGCGTGTGTGCGAGCTTGCTCAGTTCGATTGAGCATTATCTCGATGTGGGGGACTACGCGAATCTGGCCAGATTGTGCCGACTCTGTTTCGATTCTCACGAGGATACCGACCACCTGGCTGAGATCCGCCAGGAGTTGTCGGGCGAAAAATTTATTCAGCGCCTGTTGCGCGATGCCCGAATCCGCGGCAAACAGGATTTTGACGCTATTGGCAAAGTCATTATCTGTGTTGGCAAACCCTTTATTGCGCCGTTGCTGGAACGAGTGGGTGAAGAGACGAACCGCAACGTGCGCCTGTTATACCTGAGTTGTCTGAAAAAACTGGGTCGCGATGTGATCGACGCGGCGACGGAACGCTTACAGGATGAACGCTGGTTCGTGGTGCGCAACATCATCTATCTGCTGAACGAGATGGACGCCCAGGGGCTGTTGCCCAAATTGCGTCCGCTGCTGAAACATCCGCATCCGAAAGTGCGACAAGAAGCGTTGAAGGCGTGTATCCGCATGAAGGACAAATCGACTGACGACCTCCTCATCAAGGGACTTGAGTCGCGGAAGGATGAAGATGTGCTCAATGCGATCATGTTGGCACCATTTGCGGAAAGTCGGCGGGTGATCAGGACGTTGATTGAACTGCTGAGCAAAAAAGCACTGATCGATTATCGTCTCGAACTCAAGAAAAACGTCGTCAGGACGTTGGCCGGAATGCAGGCGGTCGCTGTGCTGCCGACTTTTCATGAGATTCTCTCTTCGCGCAGCCTGTTGCATCCGCTTTGTCATGCGGAACTCAAACTGGAGATCGTTAACGCGCTGGACAAGTTTCCCCCCGACAAGGTCAAGGGATTGTTGCAGGAGCAGGCGGACAGCGGTACTGGACAGTTGGCAGAACAGGCAAAAAATACGCTGGCGAGGATGAAAGGAACGCTCTGTGACGGATGACATCGAACGGCATCAGCTCAGTGCAGTGATCACATCGTTGTCCCATGCGCTGGCTGCCGGGGCACTCTACGCGCCGGAACACCCGCGCGTGACGGCGCAAATTCCACGTCTTGCCGATAGTTTAGTCACCCTGCTGCAACAGCGCGACGAAGTCACGCTGCTGATTGTTAAAGAGGAACTGCTTTACCAGGGCAAACCGCTGGAAAAATCTCAGCACACAACGCGTATTGCCCGGCTCTGCGGTGCGAAAAATATCGGCTATCTGCGCTTTACTTCGGGGATTGATAACGCCGAAATTGCCTTGCTGCTCAGGGTCGTGCTCGGGTTTGATGCGCTGGAGACCTTGCAGAACAATGCTCAATATATCGAGATCGGCGATGTCGACGTAACCCAGGGGGAGGTGGCAGCGGAGAGTCGGGCGATCGGCTCATTTGAGGATTTGAGCGCGGAAGAACTGCAAAATCTCAAGTCGTTTTACCAGTCCGCCAGGGAGAAGGCACCGCTTGACACGCAGGATATGGCTTCAATTATTGCCGGGTTCATCACCGCCTTTCGTCGTGAGGCTAATCCACTGCTGGCCCTGGTTCCGTTGCGCATGGAGGATGAGTACACCTTTACCCATTCGGTCAATGTTGGTATCCTCAATGTCGCACAGGGGATGTCGCTGGGGTTTTCCGGACAAATGCTGCACGACGTTGGCATCGCCGGAATGGTGCATGACGTCGGCAAGATCTTTGTCGATAACGAGATTATCCGCAAGCCGGGTGCCCTGAGCGACGCCGATTGGGAAAAGATGAAAGCCCACCCGTCGCGCGGTGCCCAGTATCTGATGAATCAGGAGGGGATCCCGAAGATAGCGGTCTTCTCGGCTTTCGAGCATCATATGCGTTATGATCTTGGTGGTTACCCCGAGGTGCCGAAGCATTGGCGATTAAATGTTTGCAGTCAGATGACAATGATTTCAGACACGTTCGATGCCTTGCGCACCCGTCGGGCCTATAAAGAGCCGTGGGATTTCGCCAAAATCAGTGGGCGGATGCTGGAGGTGGCGGGAACCCAGCTCAATCCTCATCTGACGTTGAACTTTTTGAAAACATTGGCAAAAATGGGTGAAGATGTGGTGGTTGAGGGGATCAGTCTGATGGCTGGGGCGGAGGATCGTCCCGAAAGCGAATTCACCGGACGTTGCGTCTGTGAATAGCTGACGAAGAGATGACCGGTGAATGAAATTCAACTGATTGTCAACGCGGATGATCTGGGCAACGGCCAGCGTCGCGATCGCGGCATCTTTCGTGCCTGCACCGCAGGGATCGTTACCAGCGTTTCATTGCTCGCCAATGGACCGACCTTTGTCGCTGCGACGCGGGAATCCCTCACGCTGGGATTGCCGCTGGGGGTTCATCTCAATCTCTCCGAGGGACGAGCGCTGGGGGGCGCGATTGCTGGATTGACCGATGCCGCCGGCAATTTTCCGGGGAAACAGATGCTGCGAACGCGCCTGGCGAGCGGGGATTTTGACCGCACCGCCGTTCGCCATGAATTGCACAGCCAGATTGCCCGTGTGCGTGACGCGGGGTTGCACCCCGATCATCTTGATACCCACCAGCACTGTTTCCTCTGCCCGGCCCTGACCGGGATCATCGTCGCGGTTGCGCGCGAGACCGGGATTACTGCGCTGCGCCTGCCGGTTCCGGCGGAGCCGGTCGAGACCGACCCTGCCGGGCAACTCGGCGCTGAGCTGGCGTCCTACCGGCGGCTGGCTGCCGGACTGGCGGCGCTGCGAAGAGAGCCGGACCTTTATTTCCCGGATGGTTTGTGGGGGATGCCGTGGCTCAATCGTCTTACTGCACAGGGCCTGGAAACGTTGCTGACACAGTTGCCTGCCGGAACCTGGGAGCTGATGACTCACCCTGGCTACAGTGCCGATGATGAGCCTTTTTCCGGCCCGGCGCGGGAGCGCGAGTTGGCGGCGTTGACTGCGCCGACGATCCGTGCATTAATTGCGACACGGGGGATCCAGCTGACCACTTTCGGAGCCTGCCGATGCACCTGCTGATTGTCGTTCCTCCACAAGTGCGCACAACGGGCAACCGGGTCACTGCAAAACGGTTAAGCGCGGGGGTGACGGCTCTTGGCCACACGGTGACAATTGTCCCGGCTGAACCGACCGCAATAAGCGTAGCACTGGAGCGCGGCGTCGATCTCGCGCTGCTGCTCCATGCCTATCGTTCCGGTCGGCCGTGGCTGGAATCGGGGGCGACATTGCCCTATCTGGTGCTGTTAACCGGGACCGACTATCATGATGGACTGGCGCACCCGCAGCATGAGCCGGTGATCAGGGACGTGTTGCGGCGGGCTGGGTTGATCGTCATCAAGAATCAACGCGACCTCGAATCGCTGGCGCAAGATCATCCTGAATTCGCCCGGCGACTGCGTTATGTGGCACCAGGGGTGGTGTTGGGTGATGCTCCCTGCGCATTGCGTGACCAGCTCGGTTTGTCAGCGACGGATCTCCTGTTGCTCTGCCCGGCCGGGATTCGTCCCGTCAAAGGGGTGCTCACATTACTTGAGCTCTGTGACCCGCTTGCATGTCGTCGCGCATTCCATGTTGCGTTTTGTGGGCCGATCCTCGATAAAGGGTATGGCGAACAGTTTCTTGCCGCCGTGGCGGCGCGCCATTGGGCGCACTATGTCGGCAATATTCTCCCCGCAGCCATCCCTGCGGCGATGCGCCAGGCCGATGTGGTGCTCAACAATTCTGTCAGTGAGGGGCTGCCGAACGCGCTGGTCGAAGCGGCGGCTCTTGGCCGCCCGATTCTGGCGCACGCTATTTCAGGGAACGCCGCAGTCGTCACAGCGGGTGTCAACGGCATGCTTTATCGTGACGCAAAAGAATTTACCGCCGCCGTCATACGCCTGATTGACGAACCGGCGTTGCGGGCGCGTTTGTCACAACCGAACCCGGAACGATTTTCCGCAAAGCGCGAAGCGCAAGCGTTTGCCGAGCTATGCATGACTGTGCTCGAAGAGCATCAACTGAATAAATGAGAGGCGATGACGATGAACGAAGAACCGCAAGATATGGATGAAAACACCGAAGATGAAGATTTTGCGGCATTGTTTGCTGCGAGCCTGGCCACCGGCACCGCCCGGCTTGAGCCGGGGCAAAAGATTGCGGCGACGGTGTTGCAGATCGGTGCTGAGTGGGTTTTTCTCGATGTTGGGCAGAAAGGCGAGGGGATCATTGCCGCCAGTGAACTGCTCAATACTGATGGCGAGATGACGGTCGTCGTTGGAGACCAGCTGAACGCCTACTTCGTCACCCGGAAGGACGGTGAGTTGCGTTTTACCTTGCGGCTGGGGGGCGGGTCTTCCGGCACCGAGCAGCTGGAGGACGCCTGGCGCGGCGGGGTTCCGGTTGAAGGACGGATCGAACAAGAGATTAAGGGGGGCTTCGCTGTGCGTCTGCCGGGGGCGGTGCGGGCTTTCTGTCCATTTTCGCAACTTGGTTTGCGGCGCGAGGAAAATGTTGCCGAGCTCATCGACAGTACACTGACCTTTAAAATCACGCAGTTCGGCGAACAGGGGCGCAATATTGTGGTGTCACATCGCGCCATTCTGGAAGAAGAACGGCGGACACAGCGTGAAGCGTTACGCGCGACACTAAAAGAGGGGATGGTGGTCAGCGGGACAGTCACCAACATCCGCGAGTTTGGCGCATTTATCGATATCGGCGGGATCGAGGGCCTGTTACCGATTTCAGAAATCGGTTACGGACGGGTCGAGAATATCAATGAAGTGCTGCACGTTGGTCAGGAATTGCAGGTCGCACTCAAGAGCTGTGATTGGGAAAAGGAGCGCTTTGCCTTCAGTTTGCGCGACACCCTGGCCGACCCCTGGCAAAAGGTCGGGACGATCTACCGTGAAGGATCGCAACTGACCGGAACGGTTTCCAGGCTGACGCAGTTCGGAGCGTTTGTCACGCTGGAAGACGGCATTGACGGACTGCTACACATTTCAAAACTGGGTGGGGGACAACGGATTCGTCATCCGCAAGATGTTCTCAAGGTGGGCCAATCGCTGGCGGTGACGATTGAGAAGATTGACCTGGCTGAACGACGGATCGCGCTGATTCCGACAGCCACGGATGTTGCAGCATCCGCTGAGACGTCGTGGACAGAACAAGCGGGCGGCGGTTCAGGACTCGGTTCTTTGGGGGATCTGTTGCAGGCGGCGCAGAAAGAAAAGAAAATTAAGCGCTGAACATTCTTTCACCAATCGTCCCATCTGACGAGATTGTCATACTAACATGCCAATATTGTTAAGGGGGTGTGTTGATGCACAGGGCTGGAAGGGGGTAATGGGATCAATCTTTTACGCGTCGCCACGTTTTAATTCTTGTCGCTTCAAGGTAAAGTCACAATCATCAAGAGCCTGAACCGGCCTGATACCTCCTTCATTTTAGTTCAAGCAGATAAAGCCGATTCGGGGCCGCCTTCCCCCGAATCGGCTTTTCTGTGTTCTGGCGTCAAGCTTTTACCGTGGCGGATCAGTGGACGGTGTTTATGATGTCGATCAGTTCAATCTCAAAAGTCAGGGTTTCGCCGGCGAGGGGGTGGTTGGCATCCAGGGTCACTGTCTTGTCGTCAAGCTCAATGACGGTTGCCACAAAGCTGTCGCCGTCCTCGTCGTTCAACTCAAGGTCCATATCGACGGCCGGAACCAGATCGTCAGGGAATTGATCACGTTCCAGGGTAAGAATATTTTCTTCGTCGTACTCGCCGAAAGCCTCTTCCGGCGGAACAATGATCGTCTTTTTTTCTCCCGGAGCCATGCCGATCAATTCCTGCTCAACGAGAATAAAAAATTCTTCTTCGCCGATGGTTATCTCCATCGGTCCTGTTTCGCAACCGCAGTCGTCATCGATGCAGTCATCCACTGAGCAGTCGTCTGCGTAGGTGGTGTCAAAAATAGTTCCGTCTTCCAGGGTGCCGGTAAAGTTGATACGTACCCGATCTCCCGTTTTTGCTGTTGCCATGATTTAATCCTTCCACTTTCGATGTGATGATATTTGGTTATCGCGCTCATAGTACGAGGCGCGGCGCGCCAAGTCCATAAAAAACCACAGATTCTATCTGACCGTTGGCAAAAAAACTGGCACTAATGGCAATAGTTTGTTACTTTTCCTTGATGCAAGGTGTAATTGAAATTATCTCACAGGAGGATGGCATGCAGTTGACCGTTTTTCAAAGAATGACCTGGTTTTGTTTGCTGATGATCGGGTTGTCGGCCAATGCCTTTGCCGCGCCGGAAGTAACCCCAGTCGCAGTCAGTGCCGTGCCAGAACCGACCGCAGTCAGTGCAGTGCCAGCCAGCACTTCTTTGTCGTTGCTCCCTGGTGCAGAGGAGTTTGAGCGACTTTTTCTTGCAGCACAGCAGCAGGCTGATCTGATCGTTACCCCCGATGGTCAAGGGGGCACAAAGACGTTGACAGCCGCCTTGACGGCGGTGCCACGCAATGGCTTGATCGCTATCAGTCCCGGCGAATATCTTTTTCCTGAGACGTTTCGTCTGACCAAGGCGGTCAGGCTGGTCGGTGCCGGTCCGGGGAAGACGATTCTGCGTTTCGGCGGCGATGATCACGGTTTGCGCATTCCCGGGGTGGGCGAGGTTGAACTGAGCGGATTGGAAATCAGCTCCGCCTCGGCGCAAAAAAAATCACTGATTTATGCCTACAGCGGAGTGGTTGTGCGGATTAACGGCTGCCGCATCGGCGCAGCGCCGGGGGGTGCCAATATCGAGATCAATCGCTCCACCTTCGAAATTGCTCATTCAGAAATTCATGGTGCCGCTGAAGCGGGTATTCTGGTGCGGACCTTTGGTCAACTGGTCCTTGACTTGACCTTGCTGCATAACAACACCCTGGCCGGGGTTCTGGTGATGAAGGATGGCGTGGCAACGGTGACCCGGAGTGAGCTGCAAAACAATGCGGGGAGCGGGGTGCTGGTTACCGAATCCGGTGAGGTGACGTTGCGTGAGAATACCTTTGTTGGCAATGGCTTTGGTGTTGCCGTCGGCACGGGAAGCCGGGCACTCATTACCGGCAATGAATTCAGTACGAATACCGAGGGCGGATTGCTGGTGCGCGATGCCGGTGTCGCCGAGATTCGTGAAAACCGGATTTTTGCCAACCCGGTGGGGATTAAAGTGATGAGCGAAGGCACCCCCCTGGTGGAAAATAACCAACTGTTTAAAAATACCCGCAGCGGTATTCTCGTTGCCGAGAGCGGACGGGGAACGTTTCGCGCCAACGTCATTTATGCGAACCAGATTGCCGGGGTGGAAGCGACAGCTGGCGGTCATCCTGAGGTGATTGCCAACGAAATCCGCGACAATGCCGAAGTCGGCATCCTTGTTCACAACGAGGGGCGGGGAGTGTTCACCGACAATAAAATTTTTGCCAATAAAAACGGCTTCGTTATTGAATCAGGCGGGCACCCCGAGGCGACGGGAAATCTGCTTTACACCAACCTGCGGAGCGGTCTCTTTGCGACACATGAAGGAGCAGGGGCGTTTTGCGAGAACCGGTTCTATGAAAACGGCATATCCGGAGTAGAAATTATGGCGGGGGGCAACCCCGAAATTACCGCTTGTGAAATTTATGCCAATGGCCGTAATGGTGTGTTGATCACTGACGGCGGTCGGGGCCGGTTGAGTGCCAATCATATCTACAAAAACCTGCTTTCCGGCATCGACATCGGCCCGGAAAGCCAACCCGAAATCAGCGGGAACGAGATTGATGCGAATGCTCAAAATGGTGTTTTTGTGCATGGTGGTGGCAAGGGCACGATCCACGAAAATCGCATTCACGACAACCCTTTTTCGGGTATAGAAATCAGTTCTGAAGCGGCCCCGGAGGTTGTTCAAAACGAGATTCATGCCAATGGCCAAAGTGGCGTTTTTGTGCATAGTGGCGGCAAGGGGGTTTTGCGCGAAAATCGTTTGCATGATAATTTCTTGTCCGGGGTGGAAGTCACCAATGACGCCTACCCGGAAATCATCGAGAATGAAATTTTCGCTAATGTGCAAAACGGTATCTATATTCACGGCAATGGCAAAGGTCTGATCCGTGGCAACCGTATTTACGAAAACAAACTATCCGGACTGGAGCTGACGACAGAAGGTTTTCTGGAGGTCGCCGCCAATGACGTTTATGCGAACACCCAGAACGGAATCTTTATCCATGGACGCAGCCGTGGAACGTTGCGCGGCAACCATTTGCATAACAATCCCCTCTCCGGGCTGGAGATTGGCGACGGGGCGAATCCTGAGGTGGAAGACAATGAAATTTACGCCAATGGTCAAAGTGGCGTTTTTATTCATGACGGCGGCCGCGGGATATTGCTTGCCAACCGGATCCACGAAAATATCCTCTCCGGAATTGAGGTCACGAGCGGCGCGCATCCCGATGTTGAGAAGAACACGATCAGCAAAAACCTGCAAAATGGTCTCTATATTCATGCTGCGGGCGCTGGTGTTTATCGGCAGAACATGATCAGTGAGAACGGTTTTGAAGCCATCAAGGTGGAGGATTCGACGCCGACGATTATTGCTGAATAGCGCTTCGCCAGCCATTGCGTAATCACAAGACAGGCACCCGTTACGGGTGCCTGTCTTGCTTTTTGTGCGGGAGGACAGGGAGGGTGAAAGTTTTCAGTGCAAAAAAGTTCTTGACACGCAGAGTGGTTTAAATTACATTGATCAAAATTTATGCAAATAATGCATAAAAATAAATCAAAATATGCAAATTTTTTATGCATATCCTTCTCGGGAGGTACCTTGTTATGGCAAAATCATTAGATGAAAAAGTCGAACCGATTTTTCAGAGCGTGCTGGCGCGCAACCCCGGTGAAACCGAATTCCATCAGGCGACCCGCGAGGTTCTTGAATCGATCAGTCCGGTCCTTGTAAAGCACCCCGCATTCACCCATCACAAAATTATTGAACGCATTTGTGAGCCGGAGCGGCAGATTATCTTCCGGGTTCCCTGGACCGATGATCAAGGAATGGTACAGATCAACCGTGGTTTCCGGGTTGAATTCAACAGCGCGCTCGGTCCGTATAAGGGGGGGTTGCGTTTTCACCCCTCGGTTTATCTTGGGATTATCAAGTTTCTCGGTTTTGAACAGATTTTCAAAAACGCCCTGACCGGGATGCCGCTCGGTGGGGGTAAAGGTGGCTCCGATTTCGATCCCAAGGGCAAGTCCGACGAGGAAGTGATGCGTTTTTGCCAGAGTTTCATGACGGAACTGTATCGTCATATCGGCGAGCATACGGATGTTCCTGCCGGTGATATTGGTGTCGGTGGCCGCGAGATCGGTTATATGTTTGGCCAGTACAAGCGCATTACCAACCGTTGGGAAGCCGGCGTGCTGACCGGTAAGGGGCTCGACTGGGGCGGCTCGCTGGTACGCACCGAGGCCACCGGTTATGGTGCGGCTTTCTTTGTCGATGAAATGCTCAAGGTACGTGGTGACAGTTTTGAAGGTAAAACCTGTATTGTCTCCGGTTCGGGTAACGTGGCGATTTACGCCATCGAAAAAATCGCTGAACTCGGTGGCAAGACTGTTGCCTGTTCCGACTCGAATGGTTACATCTACGATGAAAAAGGGATCAATCTCGAAACGGTGCAACGCCTGAAAGAAATTGAACGGCGCCGGATCAAGGACTATTGCGAAGTCCACAAACATGCCAAATATGTCGCCAACGGCAACATCTGGGAGATCCCCTGTCAGGTGGCGATGCCTTCCGCGACTCAGAACGAGATCAATGGCAAGGATGCCAAAATGTTGGTGCAGAACGGCTGTATTGCCGTTGGCGAAGGTGCCAATATGCCGACCACTCCGGAAGGGGTGAAGATTTTCCTTGCCGCGCAGATTGCCTATGGCCCCGGCAAGGCCGCGAACGCCGGTGGCGTGGCCACCTCGGCGCTGGAGATGCAGCAGAACGCCTGCCGCGATTCGTGGGATTTTGAATACACCGAGGAGCGTTTGCGGAAAATCATGCGCAGCATTCACCGACTTTGTTACGAAACCGCGATGGAATACGGTTCTCCTGGCAACTATGTCGATGGCGCCAATATCGCCGGTTTCATTCGCGTCGCCAAGGCGATGGTTGCTTTCGGCGTGGTGTAAGGTCTGCGGATTGATATTTGTTGTTTAAATCGGTAAGATGCGGGGTCGGCGAAACTTTTCGTCGACCCCGTCTGTTTTAATATGATATCAGTCTGCCCCTGCATGCTCCTCGGCCCCGGTCGCTGGGGAGCATCAACCCCGTCGCTCGGCGCACCGGTCAATTTTTCAGAAATCTGCAACATGACCGTTCTCGATGAAGTGGCATTTCTCAGCGGCGGGCTGATGCCCGAGCTGTCGTACGTCTCACATTTTTTCCAGGACCTGGTTGAAGCGGATATCTTCTATACGGCGCTCTTCACGGAGAGCAACTTTTGTTTTTTCAAGCGCGCGATGTTGAACGAACAGGATAACGCTTTGGAGTGGGTATTGCCGTCAAGGGGTAACTTCAAGAAGGTCGTCAAGGGGTTCTCCGTGTCGGAGCGTGATCTGGTGCTGGTGGCAGATGTTGTCAGTCAGCAACAGCTTTGCTATCGTAGCGGAGGAACTCGCTGATTTGCACTGATCTTCCGCTGAAACAATTTCCTCAGCCCCAGCGGGGGGAGGTCAGGAGGGGGGGCGGAAGATTGGTCGCTAATCAGGTCAATCTTTGTTCGGCGGCTGATCCTTGCGTTGCCGCCGACGACGCAAAGCGGCGCGAATGCCGAAAAATAGACCGGCGGCGGTCAACACCCAGATGCAGAGAGTGAGAATTGTCTCGCTAAAGGTCAACACGGGGAAATGCCTGTCGGCGGGGAGGAACCCACATCAAAAACGCTTTCGGGTACACAACCCGGAAGCGTTTTCTTTATGCGCTCGTCCGGATCAGTTATGCAGCGGTACAACGATATCGACGCTTGCGACGGTCGCGTTTCCGGCGGCATCGGTTGCCTTGTAAGTCACAGTATAAACGCGGTCATCGCCGTTAAAAGCAAAACGCTCGGCACGCAGCTGGAACGACGTGTCGAACGTGCCGTATTCAGCACCGACGACGTCGTCGCAGCTCTGTGGCGCGGCATGGGCAGATTTCTGCCGCGCTGAAGAAGAACAAGGTTCACTGCTGACAATCGAAACCAGTTGCACCTGCGGGTTCAGATCCAGATTATCGGTCACCACAACGTGCAAATTAACGTCGCGCAGTTTATGATTCGGCGGCCATAACAGCGTGGTGTCCGGCGTAATCGAGACTTGCGGCGGGGTGGTGTCCCGCTGTTCAAGGAGTGCGACGTCGAACGGGCCGTTCCCGGTTGGCACGGTGCCGATCACTTCGCGGCGCGCGGTGTCAATCACCGAGAGGGTGTTCGAACCGAAGTTGGCGACATAGAGCCGTGTGCCGTCGGTGGAGAGGGAGAGCCGTTCCGGGGCAATCCCGACGGGGATCGTGGCAACCGTCTCGCGCACATTCAGATCAACGACCGATACCAGGTTACTCTGGTTATGGCTGACGTAAAGCATCGAACCCTGGTTGTCGATGGTCAGGTTGTTGGGTCTTGTCGCGACGGGGATGGAGCCACTGACACTCCAGGTGGCGGTGTCGATAACGGAGACAGAAGCCGAACCGCTATTGGCGACATAAATAAAGCGACCGAGCGGGTCAGTGACAACCCCCTTGGGAGAGCGACCAACAGTAATTGTTTTGACAACGGACTTCAATTGCAGATCGACGACATAGATGTAGCGGGAGAAGAAATAGCGGGTTACGTAGGCAAAGCGCCCCTGCGGATCAAGGGCGAGATCATAAGGGAAGGTGACCGGTGTTTGCCCGGTTTCAATGCCCTCGGCCAGATCAATATGGGAAACCATGCCGGTATTGCGGCAAACGGCATATGCGGACGCCCCGTCGCTGCTGATGTCAAGCGACAGCGGGTTGCACGACAATGTGATACTCCCGGTAACAGTCAGCGTTGCCGGGTCGATCATGTTGATATTGCCGGTGGTGTAGTTCGCGACGTAAATTTTGTCTCCGGCGGGGGAGACAGTGATCTGGTTGGGAAAGACGCCGACCTCTACCGCAGGTTGTGCTGAATGTGGCGGCGCCGCGTCAAAAATGTTAACCACGTTGTCATAAAATGCTGAGACAAAGAGCATTTCGGCGGCCAGAACGGGGGAGGAAAATAACAGGATCAGGCTGATCAACAGAAGTGGCGTTCTCATCTGTGCACTCCTTTGTGATCCATGATGATCATAATTAAACTTATCCGGGATGGTGGTGGATGTCAATCAGGATATAAAAATTGACAGAAATTGGGTGGAGTTGTATACAAAAGGGTCGATTTTAAAATCCTGTTTTGGCGATGGTAATATCCCCTCGCGAACGAGACTCTGGAGGCCGTGTAACGATGCCGAGAAACCGTGAAATCGCCCAGGCCAACCTGGAAAATCTCTACCGGATATTTACCGTTCCTGAAGCCCCCGACTCGACTCTCGGGAGTATCGATCAGGCGATTTCGGGGGACGTTTCCAGTTTTCTGCAGAGTCACATTGTCGCTCTTGAACGCGAGATGGAAGAGATTGAGGCCGATTTTAGCAACTCAGTGGTGCCTGAAGAACCGACCTATGTATCCGATTACACCGAGTTCCTGAAAGAAAAACTCGTCGCACAATCGGTTCATACCGCCTCCCCCGGTTTCGTTGGACACATGACCTCAGCAATCCCCTATTTCATGCTGCCGTTGTCGCGGATCATGACCGCTCTGAACCAGAATATGGTCAAGGTCGAGACCTCCAAAGCCTTCACCCCGATGGAACGTCAGGTCCTGGCAATGCTCCACCGGCTGGTTTATGCCAACACCGACGACTTTTACACACGCTGTATTCATGACAGCGACTACGCTCTCGGTGCCTTCTGCTCCGGCGGGACGATTGCGAACGTCACCGCCCTGTGGACGGCGCGTAACCGGCTGTTCGCCCCGACTGACACTTTCAGGGGGATCGCGCAGGTCGGGATGTTCAAGACGTTGCAACATTTTGACTGCAACGGGCTGGCGGTGCTGGCATCACGCCGGGCGCATTATTCGTTGGGGAAGGCGGTCGACCTGCTCGGCATCGGGCGGGAAAATTTGATTCGGGTTGAAACCGACGCGTATAACCGCATCGACATTGGACGGTTGCGTGAACATTGTCGGCGTATGCAGGGAGAGGGGATTCGTCCTCTGGGGTTGGTCAGTATCGCCGGCACGACCGAAACCGGCAACGTTGATCCGCTGGAAGCACTCGCCGATCTGGCGGGGGAACTCGGTTGCCACTACCATGTTGATGCCGCCTGGGGAGGTCCAACCCTCTTTTCCGACAAATATCGTCATTTGTTGCGGGGGATTGAACGGGCTGACTCGGTGACCCTTGATGCACACAAGCAACTCTACGTGCCGATGGGGGCGGGGATGGTGGTGTTTAAGGATCCCGCCGCGCTCAACGCGATTGAGCATCACGCCGCCTATATTCTGCGCCGCGGGGCCAAGGACCTGGGGAGTCATACGCTGGAAGGTTCACGCCCCGGCATGGCGATGCTGGTCCATGCCGGGTTGTCGATCATCGGTCGCAAAGGATACGAACTGCTGGTCGATCGCGGCATTGAAATCGCGCGCCGTTTTGCCGCGCAGATCATGGCCCATGCCGATTTTGAACTGGTCACCGCGCCGGAACTGAATATTCTGACCTATCGTTATCTCCCGGCCCGTATTCAGGCCGCGTTGGCGAACGCCTCCCCGGAGTTGGCGGTGCGGGTCAATGCCCTGCTCGATCAGGTCATCCGCGAGATCCAGAAACGGCAGCGCGCCAACGGTAAAACTTTTGTCTCCCGCACCAGCCTCGCCCCGACCCGCTACGCCGGTACCACGATTACCGTTTTTCGGGTGGTGCTGGCCAATCCCCTGACCACCGATGAACTCCTCACCGAAGTGCTTAACGAACAATGCGCTATCGCCAGCGAAGGACCGATCGACGGCTGGTTGACAGAGGCGGAATCGTTACTTGGGCTTTGCCCCTGAATGACACTGCTCCCGTAATCATAAAGAATCATAGTAACTGTTCAGCTCTTCTGTAGGAGCGGCTTTAGCGCGAACCATCGCGCCTGAAGGCGACTCCTACAGCGTCATTCCTGCATGATTTTAGCCGGAATCCAGATTTTCAGAGTTGAAAGTCTGGATCCCCGACAGGATCACTCGGGGATGACGACCCTTGGACGGGTAGCTGAATAGTTACGAATCATAAAGATCAGGCTGCGGCGATACGGGTGCACAACGCTTCGGCGGACGCCCCGGCCAGCAGCTCGGTGCAGCAACGTTTCGTTTCGATCAACTGCTTCAGTTTGCTTGCCAGGCCGGTGTCGCCGATCAGGATAGCACCGACCAGCCGGGTGTCGCGAAAGACCAGATAACGATAGCTGTCATCACGGGTGCCGATACTCTCAAAGGTTTGATAACTGCCGTCATCGGGATGCACCTGGCCGATACTGAAGAGATTAACATCAAGTACTTTAAGGATATTCGAGCGCGGAATCCCGGCGAAATCGAGCGCCGCCCCGGCAGCATTCATCCCGCCAATCGTCCCCTGAAACTGAGCCGGTGCCCAGGTACCGTAAGTGACACCCTGATGCGCGGCCACATCGCCGACCGCGAAAATATCGGGATCAGAGGTGCGCAGACGGTTATCGACCACCACCCCGTTGTCCACCTCCAGCCCCGCCAATCGAGCCAGATAGCTGTTGCTGCGCACCCCGGCGGCAATCACCACCAGTTCGGCGGGGTATAATTCCCCCGTTTCCAGCCGCACGCCGCAGACCTGTTGATCCCCGTCAAACTGCTTGATGCCGGTGTTACAGTGGAGTTCAATGCCCAGTTCGCGCACCGCTGCCGCCAGCAGTTCCCCCGCAGTGCGGTTCAGTTGGCGCGGCAACAGCCAGCCAAACCCTTCCAGCACCCGGACTTTAACCCCGCGTCGCGTCAGTGCGGCGGCCGTTTCCAGGCCGAGAACCCCGCCGCCGACCACCACACAGCGGGTCCCCGTTGTGCACCGCGCGAGAATCGCTTCGCAGTCGCGGCGCGTGCGCAGAGCGATAATATTTTCCCGCGTCGCACCTTCAATCGCCGGAACAATCGGGTGTGCTCCCAGCGCAAGGATCAACTTATCATAACTCAGGCTGCCATCACCTTTGAGATGCAGCTGGCGCGCGGCGCGGTCAATCTGCTGTAGTTCAGTGTCGCGCAGCACGTCGATGCGCTGCTCGGTGTACCAGCTTTCCGGGTGAATCGGCAGCGCCTCGGCAGGAATTTCTCCGGCCAGATAACGGGTCAGATTGAGGCGGTAGTAGGGAAGATCGGGTTCGCTGGTGATGAGGGTAATCGACGCCTCGGGAGCCTGCTGACGAGCGGCGGCGGCAGCAGAAACTCCAGCGATTCCGGCTCCGGCAATCACGATGGTCGCGGGAGCGGAAGTCCTTTCTCCGGTCCGCATCGATTCAGCATGGGGAGTGAAGCGGTCGGCATCAACGCCACATACCGGACATACTGGCGGTGGCGTATCACCGCTGGCGATGTAGTCGCAATTGAGACAGCGCCAGGCGTGCGCAACAGGTGCGGAGGGGGCGGTCGATGGTCTGCTTCGGGGTGTGAACAGTTCGGCCCCCGCGCCGCAGACCGGACAAGAAGCAACGCACTCATCCCCATGATGAATGTAACCACAAACCGAGCAAAGCCAGCTCTGAGCGATCATGAAGCTATCCTTTGTCGTGCGGGCGCGAGGATCCTCTGCCGGGTGCTCGGCAACCGGATTGCGGCACGCCGGGCATGTTGCGCAGACTGATCTCGTAGCGCGGTCGATCTACCAGCTGTAGGTCAAGGGATCGATATTCCCCTGTTGCATTAGCCACAACGAAAATTGTAGCGAATTTTTCTCAACAAGATGAACCTTCTCGCCACCGAAAATCTGCGGGTTTTTCATCGCGGCGGCAGTGATCTTTTTCTGTTTTTCGATCGGTACGGAGGTTGATGCGGTCAACACGTTGTCGGGATTCCCCTGTTTGGAAAATCGCGGGATATCGTAGGCGGTCAGTCCCGCAAAGCGGGATTTGTTGGCTTCCCACCACCAGTTTTTAACCACGGCGGCCCGGGCCTTCCCCGCACTGACGGCAGCGCATGCCGCGCCATGGTTTGCGGTGCCGATGGCGGCCTTGCCACCAGTGGCCGCTTTGGCGGTCGATTCACCGGAGGAAGCGCCGATAGTATAGGCGATTTCGGTGGGGAGGTCGCGCAGGATTTTTTGCGGATCCTGTCCTTCGGGGTAGATGAGGATGCCGCTGTAGAGTTCCTTGCCGTTATCAACCTGCACCAGTTGCTTCCCCAGCTGACGTGCCTTGATGATCGACTGGACAAAGGATCCGACGTAGACCAGGTTTTCGTCCCTGGTCGCGAAGGCAGTAAGGATTTCCGGGTAATTTTTGGCGATGCGCGCTTGAATGTCGAATCCTGTTTCGTGCGACAATGCGGCGGTGATCTGTTGCGCCTGTTGGGCTTTGCTTCCCCAGGCGGGGGGAAACCAGCAGGTTATCCGGTCAGCCGCAACCGCTTGTGATAGCGGGAGTACCAGTAGCGTCAGAATGGCCGTGGTCATCAAGAATTTTTTCATGTCTATATCTCCTTTTGATTAATTTCAGTATTGTAGCATGACTTCGTCGAAAATACAAAACCGGGTTCGTAAAGTTGCTGGACGCAGAGCGCCGCGACAGCTATGATGGCCGTTCATCATGAGCGATCCATTGGCACCGATCTGGTGCGTGTAAAGAAGAAGGAGAAGTGCAAAGATGGCGAACCGAACCAGTCCGATTCATCAGGCCGTCGCAAACGCTGTGGCCCGCGACACGGCATTGACCTTGCGGGATATTCGTCTGCTCCGCGAGAAGAGTGAACGACTTCTTTTGTTTTTTAAAGGGAATATCTGGGCGGCAATCGCCGTGCTCAACCTGGTGGTCTGGGTCGATTTGCCCCTTTCCACCGTGCAAGCGTTTCTTGCCGGTGCGCTGGCGGTTGTTTATGCCTTCACTTTCCCCATCATCATGATCCGCAGGCACCAGCGTTATTTGCTTCTGCTGGAAAAAGTTTCAACCGGTCCCAAAAAACGTCGCCTTGACGCGGCGGGGCAGCGCTACATAGCGGCCGTCAAGGAGCAGGGGCGCTCATTTATTGTCGCCGAGGTGGAGATGCTTGAAATGTAGACCAGGGCACCCGCGAGGGGTGCCCCTACGATGAACGGCCAACCGGTTGCAAATTGGTTTGCAGGGATACCCCTTGCGGGTGTCCAGAGTTTTGCAGGGCACCCGCGAGAATCAACTTTATCGGGAAACAGGTTTTTCCCTTTCAATGCAAAAGTTGGGGCTAATTCCCCGTAGCTTGCTGCGGGGTCATTCATGGAGAAAATGCTTGTGAATAAATCAAGTTTCAAGTTTGTCTTGTCGAACGGCAGCGAAGTTTCTATATTTATAAGATTTAGGTGAATGACTGATCAGTCTCCCCACCGGGGTGGCGAGGTTGCCGGAGTTTTGGATATGTTCTTCCTGGTTGTGCGTAAATGGCTTTTTTTACTCCTGCTGTTGATGGCGCTGGTCGCCTGTGGCGAGAAGGGGTCGGGGGCGGCAGCGGCTGCGCCGCCGGAACGGACGACCAATGTCAAGGTGCAGGGTGTGACCCTTGACGACGTGCAAGACACGATCTTGCTCCCCGGTACGGTTGAGGCGTGGGAGGATATCCTGCTCTCCGCCGAGCTGGCCGGGCCGGTGCGCTGGATTGGCCCGGCTGAAGGGGACTCAGTGGTTGCCGGTGAAGCCATTTTGCGCATCGATCCTGACACGCAGCGCGCCAACTACGAGCGGAGCGTTGCCGAGGTTGAATTGCAGCGTAAAAAATTCGAGCGCTACGCGCACATGATTGCGCAGCAGCTGATCAGTCAGCAGGAATACGACAATGTCGTTTATGATTACCGGCGGGCGCAGGCTGATCTTGAAGTCGAACGCCTGAATCTCGCAAAGAGCACCTTGAAAAGCCCGGTCAGCGGTGTTCTCGACCGGCTCCTGATCGACCGTGGCGAATATGTTTCCCCCGGCACTGCACTGGCGACAGTCGTTCAGATTGATCGTCTCAAGGTGCTGGTCGCGGTGCCGGAAAGAAATGTCCTTTTTTTTAAAGCGGGAGACCGGGTCACGGTTCGTTATGCGTCGGTCGATGGTGAGGACGGTCCGTCCCGTGAAGGGAAAATTGCGCATCTGGCGTATCAGGCCGATGCTCTGACCCGCACCTACCGTGCGGAAATTGCGCTTGACAATCCGCACCGGCAGTTACGACCGGGGATGATCGTGCGGGTGGAATTCTTTCGCCGGACACTGACCCAGGTAGTGACGGTCCCTCTCTTTGCCGTCGTTGAACGCGATGGTGTCACCTATGTCTACATCGAGGACAACGGTATTGCCCACCAGCGGAAGGTGATTACCGGTCTGGTCAGTGACGATCAGGTGGTGATCCTTGACGGAATATCCAGGGGGGAGCGATTGATCGTCAGGGGGCAGCAACTGATCAGTGACGGCGATCGTGTCGTGGTAACGGACGATTAAGATGCTGATCACGAACATCTCTATTCGTCAGCGCAGCACCGTTTTTGCTCTGATGCTGATCGCGGTGATCGTCGGCACCTACAGTTATCTGGTGCTGCAGCGCGAATCGAACCCCGATGTGACCATTCCTTATGTTTTTGTCGTCACCAACTATGAAGGGGTGGCCTCGGCGGATATCGAAACGCTGATCACCGATCACATTGAACGCAAGCTGAAAGGGCTCAAAGAGGTTGAGGAAATCCGCTCGATCAGCGCCGAGGGCTCGTCGATGATCACCATCGAGTTCAACACCGAGGTTGATATCGATGATGCGTTGCAGTGGGTGCGCGACAAGGTCGATCAGGCCAAAGGGGACCTCCCCGCCGACCTGGAGAACGATCCGTCGATCATTGAAGTCAATATGGCCGAATTTCCGATTCTGACCGTGGCGGTTTCCGGTGCGGTTGATGAGCTGATCCTGAAAGCGGTGGCCGAAGAGCTGGAAGATCGGATCGAGGAAGTGTCCGGCGTTCTCGATGTGGTGCTGACCGGTGGCCGCGAGCGGGAAGTGCGGGTCGAATTTGACCCTGAACGGCTTGCCGCCTACCGGATTTCGTTCGCGGAAATTGTCGCCGCGATTCAGCGCGAAAATGTCAATACCCCCGGTGGCAGTATCGACATCGGCAAGGGGAAATATCTGCTGCGCATTCCCGGCGAATTCACGCAACCGGAACAGATTGACAACCTGGTGATGATCACCCGCGACGGTCGGCCCGTCTATTACAAGGATGTCGCCGCGATCGACTTTACCTTTAAAGACCGGATCAGTCACGCGCGGCTCAACGGTGCTGAAAGCGTGACCCTGGCCGTTAAAAAGCGTGCCGGTGAAAACATTATCAACGTCACCGATCGGGTCTTCGCCCTGCTGGACGTCGCTAGAAGCCAGCTGCCCACGGGGGTATCGCTGGCAGTGACGCTCAATCAGTCGAAAGATATCCGCCGCATGGTTGGCGAACTGGAGAACAATATCCTCTCCGGGCTGATTCTGGTGGTGGCCGTCCTCTTCTTTTTTCTTGGGTTGCGCAACTCGATCTTTGTCGCTCTGGCTATCCCTTTTTCGATGCTGATTTCATTCGTGGTGCTCAATGCTTTAAGCATCACCCTCAACATGGTGGTCCTGTTCAGTCTGATTCTGGCGTTGGGGATGCTGGTCGATAACGCGATTGTGATCGTCGAAAATATCTATCGCCATATGCAGGAGGGGGCCGGGCGTGCTGCCGCCGCGTGCGCCGCTGCCGCCGAGGTCGGCTGGCCGGTGATCAGTTCAACGCTGACAACCCTCTGCGCGTTTTTACCGATGGCGTTCTGGCCCGATCTGATTGGTGAGTTCATGAAATTTCTGCCGATCACCCTGATCATCACCTTGAGCGCGTCGCTCTTTGTCGCGCTGGTGATTACCCCGGTGCTGTGCGCCACCTTCATGCATGTAGCGCATCAGGAGGTGCAACCGGATATCGAGCGCACGCGGGTGATTCGCTTCTATCGACGCTTGCTCGACGGCGCACTCCGCCGGCGCGGAACAACGATCCTTGCCGCCACTGTCACCATGATCGTCGCCGTGATGCTCTTTTCGTTCTTCAGTGCCGGGGTCGAATTTTTTCCCGACGGCGCACCGAACCGGGCTTTTGTCGAGTTGAAGTCACCTGAGGGGACAGGACTGGAAACCTCCAACGAGCTGGCACGGCGGGTTGAAGAGATTGCCCGTCAGGAAACGGACATCCGCTTTGTCACCGGTGAAGCCGGGGTGCCGCCGAGTGGTGAGGCGGCGAGCAGTGGCGTCGGTCAGTCACACATGAGCAAGGTTTCCCTCGAATTTGTTGAACGGGCGCAGCGCAAGGAGAGCAGCGACCGGGTGCTGGAGCGAATCAGACGAGCGATGGCCGATTTTTCAGGGGCGGAAATCAAGGTCGAAAAGGCCAAGAACGGCCCGCCCACCGGTCCGCCGGTGAGTGTTGAGATCAGCGGTGAAAAAGTGGCCATTCTGGAGTCAGTGCTTGCCCGTGCACGCAAACGGATCAAGGATGTTCCAGGTCTGGTCGATCTGAAAGATGATCTGTCCCGCGCCAAACCGGAAATCCGCGTGATCGTTGATCGCGAAAAAGCGGCGCTGCTCGGTCTGTCTACCGCAGAAATTTCCGCCATGGTCAAAGCCGCGATATCCGGCACCAAAGTCGGGACGTATCGCGATGGTCAGGATGAGTATGACATCGTCGCCCGCCTCCCGGAACGGCGGCGGCAAGCGCTGGCCGATATTGAAAATCTGCTGATCCCGACCACCACCGGAGCTCCGGTGCCGCTGCTGAGCGTCGCCAGGCTGGAGATCGGTTCCGGCTTCGGGGCGATTCGGCACATCGATCAGGACCGCGTGGTGACCCTGACCGCCAACACGCTGGGGCGCAACAGTAACGCCGTGCTCAACGATGTTCAGGCCCGTCTGGCAACGCTCGAACTACCTGCCGGCTATCGCATTCACTTTTCCGGAGAGCAGGAAGAACAGCAGAAAGCGGCGGACTTTTTGAGCAAGGCATTTCTGGTCGCCCTGTTTCTGATCTTGCTGGTGCTCATCACCCAGTTCAATTCGCTGACCAAGACATTGATCGTCATGAGTTCGGTGGTGCTGTCGTTGACCGGTGTTTTTATCGGCCTGACCGTGACGCAGATGCCGTTTGGCGTCATCATGACCGGGATCGGAATCGTCTCGCTGGCGGGGGTGGTGGTCAACAACGCCATCGTGCTCATCGATTATATCAATCAACTGCGTCAGCAAGGGATGGAGCTGCACGATGCCTTGCTCCGGGCCGGGACGGTGCGCTTTCGGCCCGTGATGCTGACCGCGATCACGACGATTCTCGGTCTGTTGCCGATGGCGGTCGGGGTCAGCTTCGATTTTCATACCTTCGCCTGGGAAATCGGCGGCGAGTCGGCACAGTGGTGGGGGCCGATGGCGGTCGCGGTAATTTTCGGGCTGGCATTTGCCACCCTGCTGACCCTGGTGGTGGTTCCGGTATTGTATTCATTGTCGGAAACACTGCCGGGAACCTTTTCGCGGCTGCAAGCCGCTCCCACAGAGGCAAGCCGCTCCCACAGGGAAACGCCGGAGGATCTTTTGTAGGAGCGGCTTGCAGCCGCGAAGCCTGCGGTGGCTGATGGAGCCCGGTTCGCGGCCGGGAAGCCGCTCCCACAGAGGAACACTCCTCCCACCGGGGGGGCTAAGGGAAGATGTGACACCCGTCGTGCTGATTCGGTTGTAATAACATTCCTCACACAGGAGGTACACCATGCACCATTTTGCGCTGACCATCGTCGGTCGCGACCGTCCCGGCATTGTTGCCCAGGCCACCGAAATCTTGTTTAAACTCGGGTGCAATATCGCTGATTCAAGTTGCACCATCCTCGGTGGCCAGTTCGCGATGATCCTGATCATCTCCCATCTTGATTATCGTGAAAGTGCCGATTTTGGCGATGCGTTTGCACCGCTGGAAGATGTCGATCTGTCGGTGATGATCCGTACCCTCAAGCCGGGCGGAGAAAAATATCCGTATTTAGAGGGGGCGCTGTGTATGATTTCGGTTTACGGCGCGGATCAGCCGGGGATCGTTTACCACGTTGCCAGGGCGCTGGCCGAGCGCAAAATCAATGTCACCGATCTCAACACCAAACTGATTGGCACCGAAGTACGTCCGGTTTACGTGATGATGATTGAAGCCGTTTTGCCGTCCGGGCTGGAGCTGGGAGAACTGGAATCGGTGCTCGATAACATCCGCCAGGAAATGCAGGTCGATATTTCAGTCCGGGCGATTGAAACAGTGGAGTTATAGCCGATGGCGATCCGCGAAATTCTGCTCTATCCTGACGCACGCCTGAAAGCGAAGTGTGAACCGGTGGCGATCCTCAATGCCGGGGTGGATGCGCTGATTCAGGATCTGATCGATACGATGGTGGCGGCGGGGCACTCGGTCGGGGTCGCCGCCCCGCAGATCGGCGATACCCGGCGGGTGGTGGTGGTCGATGTGGCGAAGAGCAAGCTCGGGCGCGACAACAACCACGGACTGCTGACGCTGGTGAATCCGGAAATCATGTCGCGTGAAGGGAAAAAAGTGCTGCGCGAAGGGTGCATGAGCGTTCCTGACTACACTGGCAATGTCGTCCGCGCCGAGGAAATCGTGGTGCAGTTTACTGACCGTGACGGCAGCGAGCGGGTGGTGCGGTCGAGCGGTTTTGAAGCCGTTGCGATCCAGCACGAGCTCGATCACCTCGACGGCCTGCTCTTTCTCGATCGGGTGTCGAATCTGAAAACCGATATATTCCGGCGCAAGGGGGGCTAAAACTCTGGAAATATCCCCAGATATTCTGCCGTCACTTCGCGCCATCCGGTCTCCTTGGCCAGCCCCGCCACCAGACCGTTCACGTCCCTTTCACGTTCCGCCGCGTAGCTGATCTCCACCAGTCCCTGATGCCCGTCAAGGGTGCGTAAAAACACCAGCCCTGCATAGCTTTCGACAATAAAACGCAGGTGACCGATCTCGGCGCGCGCCACCGAAAAGATCCGTTTTTTAAATGGAGGGTGCATGATTATTCCCCTTAAGCGTTCGTTTATCTTGTCATGTCATTCGCTTTTGTAGTATCTTTCGCAGGTTAATATGTCAAGAATTTGCTGCTTTACCCAAGGAGTCTGCATGACCAAGCAAGAGCCTGAATTTATCCCCAAATGGATCGCCTGGGAATCGACCCAGCGCTGCAATCTCAACTGCGTGCATTGCCGCTGCTCCTCCGATATGGATGCGGCGATCGGCGACTTCAATACCGCCGAAGCTTTTAAATTGATCGACGATATTTGCGAGGTATCCACGCCGGTGATGGTCCTGTCCGGTGGTGAGCCGTTGTTGCGCGCCGATATCTTCGAGGTTGCCGAGTACGGCACCAGCAAGGGGCTGCGGATGTGCATGGCGACCAACGGTACCCTGATCACCGACGAAATCTGCGCCAAAATGAAGGCCGCCGATATCAAGATGGTCTCGCTGTCCCTCGATGGTTCGACCGCCGAGATTCATGACAACTTCCGTTCCTGTCCGGGAGCGTTTGAAGGGGTGCTTCGCGGTGCCGAAACGCTCAAGCGCAACGGCATCAAATTTCTGATCAACTCCTCTTTCACCAAGCGCAACCAGCACGACATCGGTGACACCTTCCATCTCGCCAAACGTCTCGGTGCCACCGCCTGGTACATGTTCATGATTGTCCCCACCGGTCGTGGCGAAGAGATCATGAACGAGCTGATTTCCAAGGAAGACTACGAGGAGATTCTCAGCTGGCACTATGAACAGGAAAAGGGCGAGGACGAGATCCTGATGCGCCCGACCTGCGCGCCGCACTACTACCGGGTGGTGCCGCAGCTGGCCAAGGCCGAAGGGGTCGATTTCAAGCGCCGCTCCCTGACCTTTTCCACCGGCGGCGGCAAGGGGTGCATCGCCGCGCAGACGATCTGCCTGATCGACTGTTTCGGTAACCTCAAGCCGTGCTCCTATTTCCACTCATCGGTCGGCAATGTCAAACAGATCCCGTTCAAGGAGCTGTGGTTCAACTCCAGGACCTTCAACGAACTGCGCGATTTCAAGAGCTACAAGGGCAAATGTGGCGAATGCGAGTTCATCAACGTCTGCGGCGGCTGCCGCGCCCGTGCCGATGCGGTCTACGGCGACTATATGGCGGAAGAGCCGTTCTGCACCTACTTTCCGAAGCGGACGCTGAAACGGATGGAAGAAGAATCGAAAAAGCTGGCACCGGAAAAATAGATCGCATTCCCCCTTTCCCCATTGCGCAAGCGGGCTGACCTTCGTGCTTGTCTGTCTCAGGGGCATGCGTTAGGAGATAAGAGATGATTGAACTTCATCCTCAATATCTGATTGACGAAAAAAATCAGCGTCAAGCTGTTGTGCTGCCTTGTGATGAGTGGGAACATATTCTCGAAGCTCTGGAAGAGCTTGATGATGTGAAGGCATTTGATCGGGCGAAGAGCGGTGCAGGGGAAGCTTTACCGTTTGAGCAGGCAGTTCGCGAAATCGAGCAGGATTACAAGGCGTGAGCTATGCCCTCGAAATTTTGCGCAGTGCGCAAAAACAACTGGCACATATCGACCGACACGATCAGTTGCGGATTATAACAGCGATTCGCTCCCTTGCCGATGAACCTCATCCAGCAGGGAGCAAAAAACTGTCTGGGCGTGACGCTTGGCGTATACGTGTTGGTACCTACCGCATCATCTATGAAATTCAGCATGACCGGCTACTCGTTCTGGTTGTCTCAATCGGTCATCGCAGGGCAGTCTATCGTTAGACGTTAATTAAAATAGCAACATTCATATTACTCAGGAGGAACATCAAAATGTCCAAAGAATACCCTTTCATCAAGGCCTGCTGGGGCCAGCCCACCGCGTATGTCCCCGTTTGGCTGATGCGTCAGGCCGGTCGTTATCTCCAGTGTTACAAAGATGTGCGCGCCCAGGGGGGCGGCACCTTTCTTGATCTGTGCAAAGATCCGGCGCGGGCCGCCGAAGTCTCCATTCAGCCGATCGACATTCTCAATGTTGATGCGGCAATCATGTTTTCCGACATCCTCACCCCGATCGAACCGATGGGGATGGAACTCGACTTCACCCCCGGCCCGGTTTTCGCCAAGCCGATCCGCACCGCAGCTGACGTGGACGCCCTGATCGTTCCCGCCGATATGGCCCAGGCGGTTCCTTACGTGGCGGCGATCATCAAGCGCCTGCGCGTCGCCCTTGAAGGGCGTGTGCCGCTGATCGGTTTTGGCGGCGCACCCTTCACCCTCGCCTGCTACATGGTCGAAGGGAAGGGGAGCAAGGATTTTGCGGCGCTCAAGCAGATGATGTACGGCGATTTTCCTTTGTATGATGCGCTGATGAAAAAGATCACCGCGATGGACACCGCCTATCTCAACATGCAGATTGACGCCGGTGCCCAGGCGATCCAGATCTTCGACACCTGGGGCGGCCTGCTGGCGCCGCACGATTTCGAGCGCTACATCCTCCCCTACGCCAAGCAGTTGATCAACGGCCTCAAACGTGACGGTATCCCGGTCATCTACTTTGTCAAAGGGGGTGGCACCATGCTCGAACTGGTCAAGGAAGCCGGCGCCGACGTCGTCGGTCTCGACTGGCATATCGGTCTTGGCAAGGCGCGCGACATTCTCGGCGACGATGTGGCGGTGCAGGGCAACCTCGACCCGACCGTGCTCTACGCGCCGCAGGACTACATCGAAAAAGAAGTCCAGCGCATTCTTGACGAAAACGCCGGACGCCCCGGTCTTATCTTCAACCTCGGCCACGGCATCCTGCCGACGGTGCCGCCGGAGAATGCCATTCACATGGTTGAGTGCGTGCATCGGTTGTCGGGGAAGTAAGGAACGGCTGATGGGGGAGAGTCAACGTCTGAAGACGCAAAAGGTTGATGACAACTTGTTGCAGGAAATGACCCGGCGATTGGTGTCAGCGCTCGACCCCGAGCAAATCATTCTTTTTGGCTCCCGGGTCTGGGGGGTACCGACCGAGACCAGCGATGTTGATCTGTTCGTCGTCGTGGAGGAGAGTCAACTCCCCCCGGCACTGCGTGCCCGTGCGGCGCATCGTTGCTTGCGGGGCTTGAACATCCCCAAGGATGTTCTGGTGCGGACCCGTGCCGAAGCGGACAAATACCGGGCGGTGTCTGCATCCCTCGAATATCTGATCTTCGAGAAGGGGCGGGTGCTGTATGAGCGACACTAAGAGAGAGATGGTTACCCATTGGCTGCTGAAGGCCAAACGGGATCTGCAATCTGCCCGTGCTTTGGTCGCAGTCTCGCCGCCGTTGCGGGATACGGCGATTTTTCATTGTCAGCAGGCGGCGGAGAAGGTGTTGAAGGGGTTTCTCGCTCATCATCAGCAGCGGCTTGAGCGAACCCATGATGTCGGGCAGTTGCTGGAGTATGCCGTAACTATCGCACCGCAATTAGCGCAGTTGAGCGATGCCGCCGAGTTATTGACTCCCTATGCGACGGAATACCGTTATCCGGGGGACTTTGTCGAACCGGATCAAGCCGAGTTCGACGAAGCGTATGAGGCTGCGGATTTGATCTGTAGAACAATCATGGCGCATCTGCCGGAATAATTTTGTAGCACGTAGGTTGGGTTGAATGAAATGAAACCCAACATTGCTGGCGCACCACCGACGGGGGTTTTATGAGAGCATGTGTTGGGTTTCGCTTTGCTCTATATGTGTTGGGTTTCGCTTTGCTCTATATGTGTTGGGTTTCGCTTTGCTCTATATGTGTTGGGTTTCGCTTTGCTCTATATGTGTTGGGTTTCGCTTTGCTCAACATGTGTTGGGTTTCGCTTTGCTCAACCCAACCTACGTTGACTCGACGGATGGGTGGTGGTAAGCACGTAGGTTGGGTTGAATGAAATGAAACCCAACATTGCTGGCGCTGACTGTTTTGGAGGATTGTTTATGTCAAGAAACCTCATTGTGCTGCTCACCTGTGTACTCTTTTCCACCCAACCCGCCCTGGCCGGGTTCATCTCCGGCTTTGAGCCGGTCTGGGATTACGGCCGCAAGCCGGTTGCTGCCGGTGCCACCGGCGGCAAAAGTTTCACCGACCCGACCACCGGCATGGAGTTTGTTCTGGTCAAGGGGGGGTGTTTTCAGATGGGTTCCAATAAGGGTGACAGCGATGAAAAGCCGGTGCATGAGGTGTGTGTCGATGATTTTTATATGGGCAAATATGAGGTGACTCAGGGGCAGTGGCAGAAGGTCACGGGCAGTAACCCTGCTCACGTCAAAAAGGGCAACAACTACCCGGTTGAGAAGGTCAGCTGGAACGACGTGCAGGGTTACCTTCGGCAGTTGAACCAGCGGAGCGGCAAGACCTTCCGTCTGCCGACCGAGGCCGAATGGGAATATGCCGCCCGCAGCGGCGGCAAGAGCGAGAAGTATTCAGGTAGTAACGATGTTGATGCGGTCGCTTGGTATAATGGCAACAGTGGCAACCAAACCCATCCGGTTGGGCAGAAACAGCCCAATGGCCTTGGGCTGTATGATATGAGTGGCAATGTTTGGGAGTGGTGCCAGGACTGGTACGACAGTGGCTACTATACCAAGAGCCCCAGGCAGAATCCGCAGGGCCCGTCAGGCGGGTCGTTCCGCGTCGAACGCGGCGGCGGCTGGAACAACGGACCGAGGGGCGTGCGCTCGGCGTACCGGATCAGGAGCAGTCCGGGCAACCGCAGCAACTACCTGGGTTTCCGCCTTGTCACTCAAGACCGGGGTTAGGTGGAGGTGTGATTGGAGGCGCAGGGGAGGGCGAGCGGAGCCGCCCGGACCAGCGCCGGAAATGACACCGGAACCCAAATTTTTTGTTTTGTGGGAGCGGCTTTCAGCGCGTAGGTTGGGTTGAATGAAATGAAACCCAACATTGCTGGCGCACCACCGACGGGTATTTTATGAGAGCATGTGTTGGGTTTCGCTTTGCTCAACACGTGTTGGGTTTCGCTTTGCTCAACCCAACCTACGTTGACTCGACGGATGGGTGGTGGTAATCACGTAGAAACCCAACATTGCTGGCGCACCACCGACGGGTATTTTATGAGAGCATGTGTTGGGTTTCGCTTTGCTCTACATGTGTTGGGTTTCGCTTTGCTCAACATGTGTTGGGTTTCGCTTTGCTCAACCCAACCTACGTTGACTCGACGGATGGGTGGTGGTAAGGGAGGTGGATATGCGTTATCGTCGGTCACGGGTATGCGGGGGATGTTACTTTTTTACGGTGGTAACGCACCAACGGCAACGGTTGTTTGCTGTGCCGGAAAATGTGGATGTGCTGCGGACGGCTTTTCGCACGGTGATAGCCCGGTATCCGTTTGTTGTTGACGCTGTTGTGTTGTTGCCGGATCATTTGCACTGTCTCTGGACCCTTCCGGAGGGCGATGCTGGTTTCTCGACACGCTGGCGGCTCATCAAAACCGAATTCACCCGCCATTGCCGACCGGAATTGCGCGTGCCGGTCAGCGCGTCCCGCCTGAACAAGAAGGAACAGGGGATCTGGCAACGGCGCTTCTGGGAACACCAGATTCGCGACGACGAGGATTTTCGCCACCACCTGGATTACATCCACTTCAACCCGGTGAAGCACGGGCTGGTGGAGGATGCCGCGTTGTGGCCGTATTCGAGTATGAGGCGTTATTTGCGAAGCGGGGTATATCCGGATGGGTGGGGACGAAGCGAATGATGTTGGGTTTCGCTGCGCTCAACCCAACCTACGTTCTTGATGGGAGGGGCCGGGGGAGGGTGATATGCAGCAATGCCTGTGTGGGAGCGGCTTTCAGCCGCGAAGATTTTGGTGGCAGAGGGAAGCCGTAGGGATACCCCTTGCGGGTATCCAGGTTTTGGTTGGTGACCACCACAGGCCCTTAAAATCAGGGCACCCGCAAGGGGCGCCCCTACAATTCACTGTTGTGCAGGGTGGGTAGGGTATCCAAAAAACCAACGACAATTGCGGAATATCAGCGCGGGAGGGTTGAAAGATGGACACAGAGATGCAGCAATTCGCGGAAGAAATCGGCAATCAGGTCGTTGAACGGATCGGCGTCCAACTCGGTGTGTTTTACGAGGCAGTGATGACCAGGCTTGACGCCATCATTGAAGTCCAACAAACACTTGCAGACAAGTCTGATCGGACGCGGACAGGATCGTTGCTTCGGGATTGATTTCAGACCCCGATTATTCAGAGGGAGAGCGAATTTATGAATAAGTTAGTCATCCTAATGTTCCTGACCATCTTCGCCACCCCGGCGCTGGCCGCCGACACCTGCGACATCGCCGCGACGCTGGCCGAAAAAGGGGTGAAGACGTTTGCCTCCAACAAGGCTGAAGGGTTGAAGCTGCTGATCAAGGCGCGGGAACTCTGTTCCTCTGATCCGGCTTACAGTTACAACCTTGGTGTGGCCTACTATCACTACGGACGCGGGGCCGATGCGCTGCCGTTATTGGAAGCGGCGGTGGCTAAAAATGGCAGCAAGGCGAGCTGGCTGAATAATCTGGCGGTGGTGCAACTGGAGCAGGGATTGCCCGCTGACGGGGCGCGCAAGCTGGCGGAAAAAGCGGTCAAGCTGGATTCCGCTGACCCCGCGATTCAGGAAACCCTGGCGCAGGCGCGTTATGCCGCTGGCCGGGAGGTTGAGGCGTTGCAAGGACTGGCTGCGGCGAACGACAATCAGCTGGTCAAAACCCGCGCCGCACTCCTTGATCGCTATCTGGCCGCCCAGTTGCAGCGCATCCAGCACGGGGAAGAAAAACCGGCACTGAGCGCGTTGCAACAGGTGGCTTTCTTGCCGGACGGGGCCCGCACCTATGCCCTGGTGCTGGCGCGCCTCGGGCGTGGCGAAGCAGCACTGCTGGCGATCGGCGCGGCGCAAAAGAACTTCCCTCGTGACCGCTCGATTGGTGACGCCGCCGATGAGGTTGGTGAGCAGGTGGCGGCAGGATTGTACCGTGATTATCAGAGCGGTCAGACCGGCTCGGCAGTGCAGCAAGCAAAGAAACTGGCAGAAGATTATCCGCAGATGGCGTCCCTGAAAATCGCTTATGACAAGCTGCTCGAAGCGTTGGTGGCCGATGCGACAACGATCAATGTGCCTGCGGCTGGCCAGCGTAAATCGCGCGTTGCTGTCGCCGGAGCCAGTGACGCCCTGCTCGCCGGGATCGGCAGCGTGGCAGGGGGTGGCGAAGCCGTGAACTTGCGTGTTGATGTGGACGAGAATATTCCGACCGGCAAGCAAGCCGGACGCGACGATGTGGCGGTGGTGATCGGCAATCGCAGCTACGGCGTGGCGGGTACGCCGAATGTTGATTATGCCCTGCGTGACGCGGCGGTGATGCGCGAGTATCTGGTCAAGACCCTTGGTTTTGACGCGAAGAATATCCTCTATGTCGAGAATGCCACCTATGCCGGTTTCGCCCAGTTGTTCGGGCGCGAGGGGGATCATCGCGGCAAGTTGAACAACTATGTGGTGCCGGGAAAATCGGACGTTTTTGTCTATTATGTCGGCCACGGCGCGCCTGACCCCGAGAGTGGCGACGCCTACTTTGTGCCGGTCGATGCCGACCCGCAGTACCTGGGCACCGGCGGGTATCGTTTGCAGACCTTTTATGATAATCTGGCCAAACTCCCGGCCAAATCGATCACCGTGGTGCTTGATTCCTGCTTTTCCGGCAACTCGGCGGGCGGGCTCCTCTTCAAGGGGGTCAGCTCGATCAGCCTGCGGGCCAAAGCGGTGGTGGCTCCGGCCCGCTTGACGGTTTTCGCCAGTTCACGCGATGATCAGATGTCCAACTGGTATGACGAGAAACGCCACAGTCTCTTTACCTATTACTTCCTCAAGGGCCTCGGCGGCGAAGCCGATGCCGACAACAACCGCAAGGTGACGGTGGCGGAGCTGGCGACCTACCTTGATGCCGAAGTGCCACGCATGGCCCGGCGCCTCAAGGGGGCAGCGCAGGCCCCGCAGATTTCCGGCGACCGCAGCGCGGTGCTGGCCGATTTGCGGTAGCTCTTTATTTACAGGTGTAAAGGGGGAGAACCTGAAAGAAAAAGGTGTTCTTGGGTTAGATCTTAAATCCGCCTTTTCAGCGTTAATCAGCGTCCAGAGGTCAAAAGCTGTTGGGACGCTGATTGTCATGATGAACGCTGATCAAGACTAAAGTAAAACCAATTGTAACTGTTCAGCTCTTATGTAGGAGCGGCTTTAGCCGCGAACCATCACGCCTGAAGCCGCTCCTACAGTGTCATTCCGGCATGATTTTAGCCGGAATCCAGATTTTTCAGGGTTGAAAGTCTGGATCCCCGACAGGATCACTCGGGGATGACGACCCTTGAACGGGTAGGTGAATAGTTACAACCAATTCATTAGTTTTTTGTTCCGCAAAATACTGACGATTGGTGACATAGAAGAGGTGCTCTGCTGATATGACATCCCCGCATAAACCGACCGGCCTGGTGCTGCTCAACATGGGTGGTCCCGACTCACTGGAGGCGGTTGAACCGTTCCTCTACAATCTGTTCTCCGACCGCGAGCTGATTCAGCTGCCCGCCGGGGCGCTGTTGCAGAAGCCGTTTGCGAAACTCATCTCTCATTTTCGCGCTAAAAAAGTCCGCTGGAACTATCAGGCGATCGGCGGCAAATCACCGTTGCTGGAATGGACGACCAGGCAGGCGGTCGGCACTGCCGAGTTGCTGGGCGAAGACTGGAAACCGTATGTCGTGATGCGCTACTGGCAGCCGCGGGCCGCAGAGGTGTTGCGCCAGATGGCGGCGGACGGCGTGGAAGAGGCGGTGGTGGTGTCGATGTATCCGCATTACACCGGGGCAACCACCGGCAGCAGTGTGAACGATTTTCGGGCGGCGGCACGGCGGATTCATCCGCAACTAAGCTTCAGCGTGATTGAAGAATGGCACGACTGGCCCGCTTATCTCGATGCGCTGGCGGAACAGATTCGCCTCGGGCTGGAGCAGTTTCATGAGCTGCGTCGCGATGAGGTGCCGATCCTCTTTTCCGCCCACGCCCTGCCGCAGAAATTCATCGATCGTGGCGACCCCTATCTGGAACACGTCCTGGCGACCGCGCGCGGCACCATGGACCGGGTCGGCGGGCACCCCTGGCAGATCGGTTTTCAAAGCCGCAGCGGCCCGGTCAAATGGATGGAACCGGGAACCCTCGACGTGATCGACCGACTCGCCGCCGAGGGGCATAAAGCGCTGCTCATCGTGCCGATTTCATTTGTTTCCGACCATATTGAAACGTTGCAGGAAATCGATATGGAGTTTGTCGAACATGCGTACAAGGCGGGGATCGTGCAGCTCAAGCGTGCCCCGTCACTCAACACTGCCCCGGTTTTTCTGAACGCCCTGGCGACACTGGTGCAGCACCATCTGGGATTACGATGAAAACCTGTTCGTTGTGTCAGGCAAGGTTTGATCCGGCGCTGCGCGCCGCTGATCCGGCAACCGAGGCGGGGTTGTTTCTGGCGCGGGAGCTTTATGATGATGCGGATGACGTGTGCCCTCGTTGTCTGGCCAATCGAGGTATTCTGGGGATGATGTATTGCCGCGAATTCGACTGATTTTCTACAACCCGCTGTCGCGCAACTTCGTCAACAGTTCCTGCTGCTCATCGGTCAACTCTTTCGGAACCGCAATTCTGATCACCGCGTAAAGATCCCCTTTGGTTTTTTTCTGCACACCAAATCCCTTGAGCCGAATTTTGCCGCCGGTCTGCATCCCCGCCGGGATCTTGACCCGTTTGTGCCCGTCGAGTGTTGGTACGTCAATCGTGGTGCCGAGGCAGGCACCGCTGAACGGCACCAGCACGGTGACGCTCAGGTCGTTGCCGTCGCGGCTAAAGAGCGGATCGGGATCGATACCGATTTCCAGAAACAGATTGCCCGGTGTGCCGCCGCCCGGAGCCGGAGCGCCTTTGCCGGAAACGCGCAGTTTCTGCCCCGGCTCAATCCCCGCCGGGATGCGGATGTTGAGCTGTTCGCTGCCGTGGTCGGTACGAAAATCAACCCGCCGCTCGCCCCCGGTGACCGCCAGCCGGAAGGGGATGGTGATGCGCATGGAATAGTCCTGCCCTTTCATCGGGCGGTGCCCGCGTCCGCCGTGACGCCGACCGCCGCCGAACAACTGGCTTAAGATGTCGTCGTTGCCGCCGCCGAAGCCGAATTCCCGAAAAATATCGCCGAGATCGGCGTTGCGAAAGATATCTTCCTGACTGAAGCGCTGATGAAAATCGGTGTCGCCAAACTGATCGTACTGCTGGCGTTTCTGTTTGTCGGAGAGCACCGCGTAGGCCTCGGTGATTTCCTTGAAATGCTCTTCAGCGGCGTGGTCGCCGGGGTTTTTGTCGGGGTGATATTTCAGTGCCAGTTTACGGTAGGATTTTTTGATCTCTTTGTCGTCGGCGGTTTTGCTGACGCCGAGGGTCGCGTAATAATCTTTAGCCATTGGTCAGTGCCTCGCAGCTTTTGGTAAGTTGTCGTAATATAGCCATTAACGCGCCGAACCGCAAGGACTGCGGGGAAAAAAGGGATCAAAAATTTACTGATGACGCAAAAGGTCCACCTGATGACGTTATCGTGTTTTTACTTGAATTTGAATTTTGTCATGAATATAGTTGTGATTCATTCGTTCCCACGGAAAAAAGGAGTTTTTATGTCCAGATCGGCAACTTGGCAAAATTCCGAACCGGGACAGAATGTTCGGAAATACGCCGATTTTTTAACCACGATTTTCAACCGGGCACAGATCATGCCCTTTGCCGTGAGGTTCTGGGACGGCAGTGAGTGGCGGCACGGCGACGCTGCCCCGCACTTTACGCTCGAACTGAAGCATCCGGGAGCATTACGCCGGATGTTCTGGCGACCGAGTGAGCTTTCCCTTGGTGAAGCGTTTATTTACGACGATTTCGATGTCCATGGCGACATGGAAGCGAGTTTCACGCTGGCGGAGTATTTGTTTAACCGCGGCTGGCGCCTGACCGAAAAATTACGCCTCGCCCGGAAGCTTTTGTGCCTGCCCCGCAAAAGCGACATGGAGAGCGCGTGCGCCACCGCACAGCTGCGTGGCCGGGCGCATTCAAGGAACCGCGACGCCCAGGCCATCGAATACCATTACGATATTTCCAACGATTTTTATCAACTTTGGCTGGATCAGCGGATGATCTATTCCTGTGCTTTCTTTCATCACCCCGATGATGACCTCGATGTGGCCCAGGAGCGTAAGCTTGACTACCTGTGTCGCAAATTGCGCTTGCAGCGGGGCGAAACATTGCTCGACATCGGTTGCGGTTGGGGCGGACTGATTCTCCATGCAGTAAAAAATTATGGCGTCACGGCACTCGGGATTACTTTAAGTCGCAATCAGGCGGATTACGCCAATGAGCAGATTCGCAAAGCCGGTTTGGCAGGGGACTGCCGGGCAGAGATCTGTGATTATCGCGATACTCCCGCAACTAAAGAATTTGACAAAGTGGTCAGCGTTGGCATGTTTGAGCATGTTGGCGCGAAAAAACTTCCGGAATATTTCAAAAAAGTTTACCAACTTCTCAATGACGGGGGAGTTTTTCTTAATCACGGTATCACACGCTCGGTTGAAGATACGAAAAACCGTGGCCCGTCATTCATCGATACGTATGTTTTTCCTGATGGTGAACTGCTGCCGATCAGTACCTCGCTGCGTATCGCCGAAGAGAGCGGTTTTGAAATTCGCGATGTCGAAAGTCATCGTGAACACTACGCCATGACTCTGCGGCAGTGGGTCAAACGGCTTGAAGAGCGACGGGATGAGGCGCATGAACTGAGCAATTCTCGTGTCTACCGGATTTGGCGGGCATATATGGCCGGTTCAGCCTACGGTTTCGAGACTGGTCGCATCGGACTCCATCAGACGCTGATGGTCAAGTCGCGCAAGCAGGCCAGCGGTCTGCCATTGACCCGCTGTGACTGGTATCGGCCCTGTCCGAGCGGTTATCATTAGGCTTTTTCCTGCACAATCTCCCCCGTAACCGGGGGCTCTTCAAAGCTGATCCGTCCCAGCTTGCCACCGCGCATCTCGTGCAATAACAGTTCTGCGGCGCGAACCGGATCAACCTCGCCACCGCTGATCAAGCAGCCGCGGCGTCGACCGATGGCATGAATCAGTTCGTCCCCGGCGAGCGGCAGTGCTGTCAATGTGTAACGTTCCTGAAGCCGCTGCGGATAGCGGGAGCAGAGAAACTCGGCACTGAAGCGTGCCACCTCGATCGTGTCCAGGGCGTTGTCGCCGATGGCGCCGCTGGCGGCGAGACACTGGCTGCCGTGGTGGTCTTGCAGGTTCGGCCAGAGCAGCCCCGGACTATCGAAGAGGCGGATACCGTTGCGCAGGTCGACTTGCTGCGGGCAGGTGGTGATCGCCGGTTTGTCGCCGACGCGGGCAATTTTTCGACCGATCAGGGTGTTGATCAGGGTCGATTTGCCGACATTCGGAATGCCGACGACCAGTGCCCGAATATCCCGCCCTTTACTGCCACGTTTCGGCACCAGTTTGCGACAGAGTTTTTGAATTCGTTCCACTTCGCCGCGCTGTTTTGCCTCGATCGGCAGGGCACGTACTCCCTGTTGTTGTTCAAAATAGGTTACCCAGGCGGCAGTCGTCTGCGGATCAGCCAGGTCACTCTTGTTCAGCAGCTTGATGCATGGGCGCTGGCCGCGCAACTCCTGCAACAGCGGATTGGAGCTTGCCTGCGGCAGGCGGGCATCGAGAACTTCAATCACCACATCGACTTTCGGCATCATGTCGAGCAGCTCACGCTGCGATTTACGCATATGTCCGGGGAACCAGTTGATCTTCATCTGTGTATTATCCTCTCTGGTGGTCGGACTCTACACCATATATTGCGGCGGGACAAGGTCAGTCGTCTTTGCTGATGCGGCGGTGGCGGCTGACCGAACAACATATCCCCACCAGACAGAGGACGCTGAAGGCGACCAGCGCGACGCGCATGCTGAGGAGAAAGGCCGGGGCGGTATTCGGGGTGACTGCGTGACCACCCATCAGGATCGAAAAAATGATCGTAATGATCGTCATGCTGGTCATCATTCCCAGGGTGCGCATGGTCGCGGCCATCCCCGAGGCAACACCGAGATAACGCGGTGCGACGCTCCCCATGATGACACTCATGTTGGGGGAGGAAAAGAGGGCAAACCCGGTGCCGAGCAGGAGCAGGATGAGGACGATACCAAAGAGCGAGGTGGTCGCGGAGATGGTTGCGGCGACAGCCAGCCCGCCAGCACACAACGTCATGCCGGCGGTCGCGACACGTTCTGCCGGCCAGTGGTCGGCCAGTCGCCCGCACAGCGGTGAAAGCAGGGTCTGGGCCACCGGCTGAATAATCAAAATCAGCCCCGCCGTGCGTGGCGACAGCCCTTTGACATATTGCAGGTAGAGGCTGAGAAAAAAAGTGACGCCAAAGGTCGCGGCGTAGTTGAGCAATGCGGCCAGATTGCTCAGCGCAAAGGAGCGGTTGTCGCGCAGCAGGGCGATATTCAACAAAGGGAATGCGGTGCGCGCTTCGACTGCGATGAAGATCCCCACGCCTGCCACTCCTGCTGCGGCCAACCCCCAGGCCCAGAGGCCGCGCTCCAGTTGTGACGCGCCGCTGATCAGCAGCAAGATTGCCGTGGCGTAGATCAGCGCGCCGCGCCAGTCGAACGGTTCACCGGCGGCGTCGGCCCATTCACCGCGCAATTTTAACAGCAGGGTCACAAATACGATCAGCCCGAGCGGGACACTCAGATAAAAAATTGAGCGCCAACCGAAGGTCATGGTCAGGCTGCCGCCGATAAAAGGCCCGCACGAGAGCCCGGCATAGACGCTGGCCACGGCGATGCCGAGTGCGCGTCCGCGTTCCTCGGCCGGAAAGACCGATACCAGAATCGCGGTACTGGTCGCCATGATCATCGCTCCCCCCATCCCCTGGAGCAGCCGAAAGGCGATCAGTGCTTCTACCGACCAGGCCTGCGACAGTAATCCACAGGAAAAAGTAAAGAGCAAAATGCCGTACTTGAAGACCCGGCGCCGACCGTGAATATCCCCCAGCCGCCCCATCGCCAGCAGAAAAATTGACGCCGCAAGAACATAACTGGTTTCGATCAACCCCAGTTGCTTGGCGCTGGCGGCAAATTCCCGCCCGATCGTCGGCAGGGCAATGCCGACCGCAGACATCATGAACGGCATGAGAAAGAAGGCCACGCAAACGGCGAAAAGAGTGGCGGATTGTGAAATTTTGTTATCCATAGAGTTAAGGGCTACCCATTCCTGAAAACGCCGATGTCGTAAATTTGTCTGGCATTCTTGTATAGCGCATGCGGGAAAATATGGCCAGATTTTAGCGGGCTCCTTACCTGAAGATTCACCTAAAGACTTCCACTGCCGCCGCCGACGTGCTATAAAAACCTTTTCAGCAGTAATTCATTTGCTCCTTGTTTATCCCCTGTCAGGCGCCCGCCGCGCCGGAGGAAGAGCGTAGAATGGCAACGCAACTTGGTGATTATCTTCTGCAAAAAGGCTTTATTACCAACGAGGATCTGGAGGAAGCGCTTCAATATCAGGTGATTTACGGCGGCAAGCTCGGGACCAACCTGCTGGAGATGGGACTGATCGACGAAGAGGAATTGACCACGGCGCTGACGAAGGTGTTGGGGACCCCCGCTGTCGATCCGAAAGATTTGCAGAACATCTCCCCCGAGGTCCTCAAGCTGATCCCCGAGGCGACGGCCAGCGCGTTTCGCTGTCTGCCGGTCAAGGTGGAGGGGCGCAGACTCTTTCTGGTGATGGAAGAACCTAATAATCTGCAAGCGATCGACGAAATTTCCTTTAAAACCGGACTGATTGTCAAGCCGCTGATTACCCCTGAAGTCCGCTTTATTGCCGCGACGGAACGTTACTACAACATCAGTCGGCAATTGCGCTATGTCGATACCGGACACAGCTTTGTGCAGAAAAAACGGGTTCGCAATCGTAAAAAGGCGGAACCGGAACTCAAATCCGCACCGCCGCAGCCATTGTCCGCCGAATTTGAAATTCCGCTGGCGGAGCATTCTCTGGATGAAAGTGTTCCTGAGAATTCTCCTGCGGTTGTCGTTGCTCCTGCTACAGTCGCACCGCTGGAGATTGATTTTGAAGATGCCGTCGCTATCGGGGCGGGACAGGAGGCTGGCGGTGCGGTTGCCACTCCTCCGCTTGCGGCTCCTCCCCGCCGCGCTGCCGACGCGGTTGCAGAGCCGGAGGAACTCGACGAGCTGGAGGAACTGGAAGAGTTGCAGGAGGAGAGTTTCCTCCCCGCGACACTTGAAGAATATACCTTTGAAAAAGTCTCGGAATTGCTGGCCATGGCCGAGGATCGGGAAGAAATTGCCGAGTTGATGATCGGTTATCTGGCGAATCGCTTCGACCGGTGTGCCCTCTTTTTGATCCGTGGCGGACAGGCCAACGGCTGGCGAGCAATGTTTGCCCGCGACGAGGTTACCGCGTTCACCGAGCTTGAAATTCCACTTGACGAGCCCTCGGTGCTGAAGACGGTCGCCGAAACACGCAGTTTCTATCTTGGTCAGATCGGGCGTTCGCCGTTTAATTCGATGATCTTTCAGGCCCTTGGCGGCCAGTTGCCCGACTCCGCGCTGCTGGTGCCGCTGGTGATGATGGGGCGCGTGGTCAGTGTGGCCTATGTCGATTCGAAAGGGCTTGATCTGAGTCAGCAGGTGGCTGATCTTCAGCAGATCACCAACAAGGCGTCGATGGCGTTTGAAATTCTGGTGCTGAAAAATAAAATCCGCATGATGTAACTTCCGGGACACCCTTTCGTTGAACTATCTGGTCGATCTTTATCTTGCCCGCCCGACCGCGGCTGATCGATTGGGATCGTTGCTCGGGGATGATGTCAAGGGACCACTTGATGGGCGTTATTCGACGAAGATTACCGCCGGGATTGTGCGCCATCGGGGCGCGAATGACATGACACCGGTTGGCGGATGGGCTGCACGAATGACACACCCATTACCCTGAATTGCGCGCCGATTTCGGCATCTTTCTGGCTGCTGCGCGCGATTTTCTTGCTCAGGATCTGTAAGAAAATAACATGACCATCTTGCCTCTCATTTTCCGGCCATCTTCGGTCGCAGCTCAATCACAAAATCCTCGACTTAGCCCCGCCAGGACTGTGGTTTTGTTCAATCGCTGCAACCCAATCGGGCCCAAATCTGAGCGCAATATTGGCCCTTGTTTTCCTGCAGGCCCCAACGATCAATAATGAAACACAACGGACAGGAAGATATCATGATTCGCGACGAAATAGAGTGGGACACGCCGCCGCAGTGGCAGGAACTTGATCAGCGGCAGTTAATCGGCAGCCTGCGTTTTGTTTCCGGTGAGCCGCACGGTGAGCGTCTGCGGCTGCGTTATTATCTGGTTGATGACGCGCATACGCTGGCGGCCAGGGTCTGGTTTGGTCCGGGGGCCGCTGGTCCGCCGGGGCTCGCCCACGGCGGGAGCATTGCGGCGGTTTTTGACGAGGTATTGGGGCTGACCGCCTGGGTCAAGAAGTATCCGATTGTGGTGGCGAACCTTAACGTGAACTTTCGCACCGCCCTGCCGCTGGAGACAGTGACGACACTGATGACCCATGTCGAATCGTTTGTCGGGAGGAAGATCAGTGTCCGGGGGGAGTTACGCGGTCCCGGTGATACGCTTTACGCCGATGCAAGCGCCTTGTTACTGGTGATCAATCCGGAAAAATTTGCGAAAAAAGCAGGAGTCTAGCCGCAATGTTATTTATCGTTATCTTTTCCGCTCCCGTGGGTCTGCTCGGTCTGTATCTGGCCTACCTCTGCTATCGGCAGACCCGTTATCCCCAGGCGCTGGTCATGGCTCTGATTGCGGCGGTCATGCTCGCGATCACCGTCGCGGTGATTGGCATCGGACTCTTTACCGAGCAGACGATTCAAGACGGATTAGCCCCGCTTACGCGTTGATCGGCCAGTCTTTTTCAAACCCTTCCGGAAAAAAATTTTCCCGCGTGCGATTGAAGTAGCCGTACTGAAGCTGCGGCACCGCAGCCTTGAGCCGTCGCAACATCCGCATCATGCCGATCCCGCTCCCTTGCGGGTTGAGTGCCCGCCAGTAGAGCGCCGGATCGATGGCCAGATTACGCAGCTGGATCAGATCGACCCCGGCACTGCGCACCAGTTCGATCAGCGCCGTCACTTCATCTTCGCGGTCGGTCACGCCGGGGAAGACCAGATAGTTGAGCATGGTGAAAAGCCCGTTTTTTTTCGCCCGGTGGAGCGCTTCGACGACATCGGCAAAGTGGTAGCCGCGGGGCCGATAATAGGCGTTGTAGAACGGTTCCTGTGCCGAGTTGAGCGAGACGCGAAGTGAATCGATGCCAGCGGCGGCCAGTTGATCGATGGCGTCAGGGAGCGAGGCGTTGGAGTTGAAATTGATCGTGCCGCGCGATGTGTGCCGCCGCATCTCGCGCACTGCGGCACAAATCGTCTCGGCTTGCATGATCGGATCACCCTCGCACCCCTGACCGAACGAAACGATGGCATTCTCGGCCTGTTCGAGATGGGGGACGGCGACCTCGCACAATTCCGCCACCGTGGGGACGAAGCTCAGGCGCTCCTGACTCGACGGGCAACACTCCGCTTCCTGCAACGAAATACAGCCGACGCAACGTGAATTGCAAATCGGTGAACTCGGCAGGGGCGCTTCCCAGCGGCCTAAAAAAAGGTTCTTGGCGGCAAAACAGTGATAATCGACCGCGCACCGCGCCAGTTGCTCGTAGAGCCGGTTGTTCGGGTAGGCGGCGAGCCGTGAGCGCACCAGCGGGTCGAGCCGACGATCATCGAAATGCTCCGGTTCCCACTGGCGGTTGCGATCCACCGCCACTGCCGCTGTGTAGAAACGCTCTTCCTCAACACACCAGCCGACCGCCGTGTAGGACCAGAGCGGCAGTTGTTGCCGTTCCCCCAGCCAATCGACAGCGGGGAGTAAGGTACGGGTGTAGCCGGGAGTCAGAAACGCGGCGACGGCCTGAAGCACTCCGCCCCCCCATTTGCGCGGCAGGCGCTTGGCGGTGACAATCTGTCCCCGCCGCCGTTCGAAACCGCGCGGATGGGTGTCGGGGAGGGTAAACAGGCGACTTCCTTCCGGCAGCGGGATCAGTTCGTCCCCTTCCGGAAGGCGCTCATCAATGCCGTTGCAGCCGGTCAGCAGCAGCCAGGGGTGCTCAAAAACTTCGCCCTGTGTATCGGCGACCAGCATGCGGATGGTTTTCGTCTTGTTCATGGAGAGCAGTCTAGCGGGAAGCGCGTTGCCGGTCAATATCGATGGCCACAAAGAGTGATTTTTTCAATCGTTGCGACAGGGAAGGGTTAATTTGACGCAGGTGAATTCTCCTTCACGACTGTCGACAGACAGTTCGCCGCCATTCGCTTCAATCAATTGTCGACAGATACTCAGACCAAGGCCGGTTCCATCGCTGGCCGGTTTGGTGGTGAAGAAAGGTTCGGTGACACGTGGCAGCAGTGCCGCCGGGATGCCGCTCCCGAAATCTGTGACTGAGAGTTGAACGTTACTACCTGCACGGCTACCTGCAATGACGATTTTTTTGTCAGGATGGCTTGCCGGAAATTTATTATGCAGGGCGTGGCGGCTGTTGCTGATCAGGTTCAATAATATTTGCAGCAGTTCCTGTGGATCGAAGATGATGTCGGGTAACTGCTCTGCGCAGACGGTTTCGACATCAATGTTCATCCTTCTTAACTGCGCATTGGAAAGGAGCAGGGCTTCTTCAACCGTCGCGCAAATGTGCGTTCGATACTCGCCCCTCCCCGTTTTCCGCCGGGCAAAATTGAGCAGGGAAGCAACGATTCTGGCGATCCGTTCCCCTTCATGAATGATGCGTTGACAAATATCTTTCGAGCGGACCGGTTCGAAGTCGCTGCGGGAGAGGATGTCGGCATAGTTGATCACGCCATTGATCGGATTGTTGATTTCGTGGGCGACTCCGGCGGCCAGTTCACCGAGCAGTTCCAGCTTGCCGCTGTGGAGCCGTCTTTCCTGCTGTTCGGCTTCGGTGGAAATGTCTCTGAAAATCAACACCGCGTTGGTCAATTCCGTATCGTCGTTCAACATCGGAAAGGCCTGTTGCTGGTAGAGTTTCTTGTTGATGTGGACGCGGCAGGTTGCGTTGATTCCTCCGCTGGTCGCCGCGTCATCGATGGCGTGAACATTTCTCAGCTTGACGATATCATAATACGATTGACCCGTCAGACTGTCTTTTGCGTCAGAAAAGAGTTCGGTGGCACTCTGGTTGGCCCAGACCACGGTGAGGTCTTGATCGAACAGCAGAATAGGGTCACGAATGGCGTCGAAGAGTGTTTTGAATTGCCGGGTGAAGTTGCGGTAACTTTCCTCGCGGATGGCCAGCTCCTGCTGAGCTTTGCGGAGGTCCAGCAGCGCCTGCCATTGATGCAGGGCACTGTCAATGATCTTTGGCAGTTTGCGCAGCGTGGTCGATGATTTGACGATGTAGTCGAGCGCGCCCAGTTTGAGGGCATTGACTGCCTGCTCCTCATTCCCTTCGCCGGTCAGGATGATGCAAGGGAAAGTTCTTTCCGTGTGCGGACCGGGGAGAAGTTCCGTGCCCTTGCCGTCGGGAAGAGACAGGTCAATGATGGCCAGATCAGGACGTATCTGGCTCAGGAACGCTTTCGCTTCATTCAGGTTTGACGCGGTGGTAATATGAAAACGCTGTTCGCGATTTGACAGCGACTCAAGAATTGCCTGGAGCTGGGTCGGTGAATCTTCCACCAGTAAGAGATTAAGCATAGTGAATTTAGACCTTTGTCGGAGTGTTGAAAGGTTTTATAATGTAGTTTTACGCCACCTGAAAGTAAAGCAATTTTTAACTTGATTCAAGCACAGCGAGGCAAATGAGCGGATTTGATGCGCACAACGCTGACCACACTCCACAGTAAATACATTCATGCCAGCCTGGCGCTGCCTTATCTGGCGGCGTACTGCGCCGCGGATTGCACAGCGATCGAAATTCGCGAGTTTACCGTGCATGAGCCGAAAATCAACGTGCTGGCGGCGCTGCTGGCGACGGAACCGGATGTGGTTGCGTTCTCGGTCTATCTCTGGAACCGGCGCGAAACGCTGGAGCTGGTCGCTGCTTTGCACGCCGTGCGCCCAACGGTGCGCATCGTTCTCGGTGGCCCGGAGGTGTCGTTCGATGGGCCCGCACTCTTTACGCAACACCCCGGCATTAGCGCACTGGTGCGCGGCGAGGGAGAGTTGCCGCTGCGGGCGCTGCTGTCCGCCTGGGCGCGAGGTGCCGAGCCGGACGATTTGTCCCGCCTGACGCTGCGCCGTGACGGCGCGGTCGTTGTCGGTCCGGACGCCCCGCCGCTGGCTGATCTCGACACCCTGCCATCCCCTTTCACGGCGGGGCTGGTCGATGCGCAACGCGGCCTGGTTTATTATGAGACCAGCCGTGGGTGCCCCTATCGTTGTGCTTTCTGCATGAGCGCCCTTGATACCGAGGTGCGTTCCTTTTCACGCGCGCGGATCGAAGGCGACCTGGGCTGGCTGCTCGCACGGCGGGTGCCGGTGATCAAGGTGGTTGACCGGACCTTCAATTACAACGCCGCGCGGGCGCGCGAGATTCTCGCCTTTATTGTGCAGCACCATCGCGCCAGCCGGATTCATCTGGAGATCGGGGCCCAACTCCTCGACGAGGAAACCCTGACGCTGCTCGAAAATGCTCCGCCGGGGATCTTCCAGTTTGAAATCGGTGTGCAGACAATCTTGCCGGAAACCCTTGCCACGGTTGGACGAACATTGTCGGCAGCATCTCTGGAAACGGTCGTGCGCCGCTTGCGCCGGGCAAACAATATCCCTGTGCATCTCGACCTGCTCGCCGGCCTGCCGGGGGAAACGGAACACGATGTGCTTGCCGCGGTCGACCGGATGCTGGCGTTGCACCCCCATCATCTGCAACTGGAGCCGGTCAAGCTGCTCCCCGGCTCACCGTTACGCGACCGCGCGGCCGCGCTTGGACTGGTCTACGATCCCCATCCCCCCTATACCGTGCTGACGACGCCGACGCTGTCATTTGCCGCGCTGGAGCGGCTGCGTGATGTGAGTCGAATCCTCGATCTGACCTGGAATGACGGAAGCTTGATCCGTTTTCTCAACGGCCTGGCGGTCCTTCGCGGGTCATTGGCCGCCGCCGTAGCGGCGCTGGCGGACGACTGGCGGGGGCATGATTATTTTCGTCAGCCGGTGGCACGGCGCGGAGTCTTTGAGCGGATCTGGCGATTTGTCCGGGAACACTTCCGGGGCGATGATTTTGCCCGTTTGCGTGATCTGCTGGCGCGCGATTTGGCCTGTAGTGAACGGATTGTGCCGGGGAAAGCGCCGGAACTATTTGACGATGCGTTGGGTGAGGAAGAAACGCGCGCGGCACAGAAGCTGGTGCGCAAGGAAGTGGACGCGGTACGCGGGCAGGGGGTAAAGGTGATGCATTTTGCTGCCCGCTTCAGTCACCTCCCCGATCAGCCGGAACCGGTCGTTGTCGTCTTTTTTTATCTGACCCGCAGCGGCGCGGGGATGACAGTGAAAGAAGTTGTTGTCGGTTCTGAGTGAATGGAGGAGGACGTGCTCTCCGGGTTTTTTCAGTGCTGCAATCAAACCGATCAAATCCTTGACCACCGCTCATTTTCCATGCTATTTTATTCCATTTTAACAAGGCAATTTAATGATGTATTTCCCCACTCTTGAAGAATTTACCCGGCTTTGTGACGAGGGTAATCTGATTCCGGTCTGGCGTGAGATTCTGGCGGACATGGAAACGCCGGTGTCGGCGTTCAGGAAGATCGATGACGGACGCACATCCTTTCTCCTCGAAAGTATCGAAGGGGGCGAGAAGTGGGCCCGCTATTCGTTTCTGGGCAGCGGGCCGGGGCGGGTCTTTCGCAGTCGTGATGACTATTACGAGATCGTCGCCGACGGTGCGGTCATCGACAGTGGTCGCGGGGTTAACCCGCTCGATGAGTTGCGCCGTTTCATGGCGCAGTATCAGCCGGTGCCGCTGGCTGAACTGCCTCGCTTTTGCGGTGGTGCCGTCGGCTATCTCGGTTACGACACGGTCCGTTTTGTCGAAAGTTTGCCGGACCAAAATCCGCGCGAGATCGACGTCTGGGATAGCTGCTTTCTGCTCACCGAGAAACTGCTGATCTTCGACACTATGCGGCAAAAGGTCAAGGTGGTCTGCAATGTTCATCGGGGTGACGCTGAAACTCCTGCGCAAGCCTACCGCCGCGGGGTAACCGCAATTGACGCGATGATCGAACAATTGCGGCAGCCGTTGCCGGTGGCGCACGGCAAGGCGGTGTCCGGCGACGTCGAGCTGATCCCGAATTTCAGCCGCGAGGAATTCAAGGCAGCGGTCGAACAGTGCAAGGAATATGTGCGGGCGGGAGATATTTTTCAGGTGGTCCTGTCGCAGCGCTTTAGCGGTGTGCTCGATTGTGATCCCTTCGATATTTACCGGGCGTTGCGGACGATCAACCCCTCTCCCTATATGTTTTTTCTGCGCTTCGATGACACGCTGGTTATCGGCGCTTCCCCTGAAGTGCTGGTGCGCAAGGAGGGGGATCAGGTCGAAGTGCGTCCGATCGCCGGAACCCGGCCGCGCGGTGCCACGCCCGAGGAAGACGGGCGCCTGGAGCAGGAGTTGCTGACCGATGCGAAGGAACTGGCTGAGCATATTATGCTGGTCGATTTGGGGCGCAACGATCTCGGGCGGGTGTGCCGGACCGGCACGGTCGAAGTGGATGAATTGATGGTGGTCGAGCGCTATTCGCATGTCATGCATATCGTCTCGAATGTGCGGGGCAAACTGAAGGATGGTTGTGACGCGCTCGATGTTTTCGGTGCCGCTTTCCCGGCCGGAACCCTTTCCGGCGCGCCGAAAATCCGGGCGATGGAGATCATCGACGAGCTGGAACCGTGCCGCCGCGAAATTTACGGAGGCGCGGTCGGTTACCTGTCTTTTTCCGGCAATATGGATATGGCGATCGCGATCCGCACGCTGATCGTCAATCAGGGTCGCATCCATCTTCAGGCCGGTGCCGGGATTGTTGCCGATTCCGACCCCGAGAGCGAGTATCAGGAGACGCTGAGCAAAGCGCGCGGCGCACTGAAAGCGATTGAAATGGCGCGACGGGGGCTCGACTGACATGGTGTTGATGATCGACAACTACGACTCCTTTACCTATAATCTGGTTCAATATCTGGGCGAGCTCGGTGCCGATGTCGTCGTCTACCGCAACGACAAGATCACGCTCGACGAAATTGCCGCGCTCAAGCCGCGCCAACTGGTGATTTCCCCCGGCCCCTGCACGCCGGGCGAGGCGGGGATTTCGGTGGCTGCCATCGAACGTTTTGCCGGCATGATTCCAATCTTCGGTGTGTGCCTCGGCCATCAGGCGATCGGTCAGGCGTTTGGCGGCAAGGTGGTGCGCGCCGCGACCCTGATGCACGGCAAAACGAGTCTGATTCATCACGCCGGGAGTGATATTTTTGCTGGACTCGATAACCCCTTTGTGGCGACACGCTATCATTCACTGATTGTTGAACGGGACAGCCTGCCGGACACTGTACAGATCACCGCCTGGACCGAGGACGGCACCATCATGGGGCTGGCACATAAAGAGCTGCCGGTCTGGGGCGTTCAGTTTCATCCCGAATCGATCCTCACCGGGGCGGGGAAACAGTTGTTGCAGAATTTTCTTAATTTGACCTGATAGCGCGCGATTTATTGCGGGCGCGGTCGATGGTGCCCGGTGGAGGATAAAATGATCAAGCTGGCGATTGCGAAGGTGGTGGAACGGCAGAATCTTTCCGAAGGGGAGATGGTCGAAGTGATGGATCAGATCATGTCCGGCGGAGCGACGCCGGCGCAAATTGGTGCGTTGATCACCGCGTTGCGCATGAAGGGGGAGACGGTTGCCGAGATCACCGGCGCGGCCAGGGTGATGCGCGAGCGTGCCACGCCGATCAGGGTCGGTCGCAATGTCCTCGATATCGACCGCGACGAGATCAACCTCGACCAGGAGACGATCCTCGATGTGGTCGGCACCGGTGGCGACGGTACCAACACCTTCAATATCTCCACCACCGTTGCCTTTGTTGCCTCCAGTTGCGGCATCAAGGTCGCCAAGCACGGCAACCGCTCGGTGTCCTCGGCGTGCGGCAGTGCCGATGTGATCGAAGCGCTGGGTGTTAACCTTGACGTCACCCCCGAGGTGGTTGAACAGTGTATTAACGAGATCGGCATCGGGTTTCTCTTTGCCCCGGCCCTGCACGGGGCGATGAAATACGCTATCGGGCCGCGCAAGGAGATCGGTATTCGCACCATCTTCAATATCCTTGGTCCGTTGACCAACCCGGCCAAGGCCGATTGCCAGGTGATGGGAGTCTATCGCGAGGATCTGGTTGAACCGCTGGCGCAAGTGCTGCACAATCTCGGCTGTCGGCGCGGTTTCGTCGTCTGCGGTAGCGACGGTATGGATGAGATCACCCTGACCGGTCCGACCACGGTGGCGACCGTCAGCGCCGACGGGGTCGGTGTCGACCGCATCACGCCGGAACAGTTCGGTTTTAGCCGCTGCACCATGGCTGATCTGCGCGGTGGCGATGCCCGCGGGAATGCGCTGATCGTGCGCGGCATCCTTGCCGGGGAGCAAGGGCCAAAACGCGATATCGTTCTGCTCAATGCGGCCTATGCGCTGCTGGCCTCCGGCAAAGTGACGTCAGTTCGTGCCGGGATTACCCTTGCGGCGGAGGCGATCGATTCCGGACGCGCTTTAGCGCAGGTTGAAAAACTGGCGCAGCTGACCAGCCAATGACCGCTTCCCCTCAAATTCTCAAGACGATTGTCGCCCATAAGCGCGACGAGGTGGCCGCCGCGCGCGCCACTCTGCCAGAGGGTGAACTACGGGCGCAACTTGCCGAGCTGAAGGATCAACCGCGCGGCTTCATGCGCGCTCTGCGCGCGACTCACGCGTCCGGCAGGACGGCCATCATTGCCGAAGTCAAGAAAGGGTCGCCGTCGCAGGGGGTGATCCGTTCCGATTTTGATCCCCTGGCGATTGCCGAGATTTACGCGGCGGGCGGCGCCGCCTGTTTGTCGGTATTGACGGACCATAAATTCTTCCTGGGGGAGCTGCATTTTCTTCGTCTGATTCGTGAGCAGGTCAATTTGCCCTTGTTGCGGAAAGATTTTATCTGTGATCCCTACCAGATTGTTGAGGCCCGCGTTGCTGGTGCCGATGCGATTTTGCTCATCGCCGCCATGCTTGACCTGGCGCAGTTGCGTGAGTTTTCCGCGCTGGCCGCTGAATTGCACCTCGATGTGCTGCTCGAAGTTCATGACGAACGCGAGCTGGAACTCGCGTTGCAGACCGATTGTGCGCTGATCGGCATTAACAACCGCAATCTGCAAACCTTTGTCACCGCGCTGACGACAACCGAGCGCTTGCTGCCGTTGATTCCGGCAGAACGCTTTGTGGTCACCGAGAGTGGCATCAGTCACCGGGCCGAGGTTGAGCGGTTGCAGCACGCCGGGGTGGGGGCCTTTCTGATCGGCGAAGCGCTGATGCGCGAGGCCGATATCGGTGCCAAGCTGAAAGAGTTGCTCGGGTAAAGGCAAAAGCCTTCACCACGAAGAACACGAAGGACACGAAGAAAATCGGTTGAGGTTCACATCATAATACGCATCACCAGCTGTGGATGCTTTGTGATATTGAAGATTTTGAATCCCCCTTCGTACTCTTCGCGTCCTTTGTGGTGACAAAATCGTTTTCTCATAAACAAATAAAGGAGTCGACCAATGCAGACCAAGATCCTGCTCCCTGAAGACCATATCCCGAAACAGTGGTACAATGTTATTCCCGACCTGCCGGGGACGCTGGCACCGGTGGTTCACCCGGTGACGATGCAGCCGGTATCGCCGGACGATCTGCTGCCGCTCTTTCCGATGGGGCTGATCGAGCAGGAGGTATCGACGCAGCGCTGGATCGACATCCCCCGTGAAGTGCTCGACATCTATCAGCTCTGGCGACCGTCGCCGATGTATCGTGCCCATCGGCTCGAAAAAGCGCTCGGCACCGCATCGAAGATCTATTACAAATACGAAGGAGGCTCTCCGGCCGGGTCGCACAAACCGAACAGCGCCATCCCGCAGGCCTACTACAATAAAATTTTCGGCACCAAACGCATCGCTACCGAGACCGGTGCCGGCCAATGGGGTTCGTCGATCTCGCTCGCCTGCCAGATGTTTGGCCTCGAATGCACGGTTTATATGGTCAAGGTGTCCTACAACCAGAAACCGTACCGCAAGAGCATGATGCAACTGTGGGGAGCGAATGTCATCCCCTCGCCGTCGAACCAGACCAACGCGGGGCGGGCGATCCTCGCCGCGCATCCCGACAGCAACGGCTCGCTCGGTATCGCTATCAGCGAGGCGGTCGAGGATGCTATTGGGCGCGAGGATACCCGCTATGCTTTGGGCAGTGTGCTCAACCATGTCTGCCTGCATCAGACCATCATCGGCCTGGAGGCGAAGGAGCAGATGGCGCTGGTCGGTGACTATCCCGATGTCGTCATCGGCTGTCACGGTGGCGGCTCCAACTTCGCCGGCATCAGTTTCCCCTTCGTCGCGGACAAGGCGGCGGGTAAGAACGTGCGTGTCCTTGCTGTCGAGCCGGCCAGCTGCCCGACGCTGACCCGGGGGGTTTACGCCTTCGACTACGGCGACACTGCCAAGATGGCACCGGTGGCGAAGATGTACACCCTCGGTCACGATTTCATGCCGCCGGGGATTCATGCCGGTGGCCTGCGCTATCACGGTGCCTCGGCGCTGGTCTCACAGCTGGTGCACGAAGGTGTCGTCGAGGCGAAGTCGGTTCATCAACTCGCCTGTTTCGAGGCGGCGGTCCTTTTTTCCCGCAGTGAGGGGATCATCCCCGCCCCGGAATCGAGCCACGCCATTCGTGGCGCCATCGACGAGGCGTTGCAGGCCGATGAAGAAGGGAAAGAGAAGACGATTCTCTTCAATCTGTCCGGTCACGGCCACGTCGACATGCAGGCCTATGACGATTTCTTCGCCGGCAAGCTGACCGATTATGACTATCCGGAAGAAGCGATCAGGGAATCGCTGGCGCAGCTGCCCAAGGTGGGGTAGTTTTGCAGCAGTCCACCCTGACGGGGTTTGCTTATGGTGCGTGTTAAAATCTGCGGTATCACCAACCTTGAAGATGCCCGCCACGCAGTCGCCTGTGGTGCCGACGCCCTCGGTTTTGTGTTTTACCCCGGCAGCCCCCGCCATGTTTCGCCGGAGCGGGCGCGCACGATTATCGCGGCACTGCCGCCGTTGGTGACGCCGGTCGGTCTGTTTGTCAATGAGACCCCGGAACGGGTGCGGATGATCGCCAAAGTCTGCGGGCTTGAGGTGATTCAGTTGCACGGTGACGAGCCGCCGACTGCGTGCGATTATGCGCCGTTGCGGGTGATCAAGGCGCTGCGGGTCGCGGCTGCCGCGAGTATCGCCGGGCATGAAAAATACCGCACCGCCGCGCTGCTGCTCGATGCCTGGTGTGCGGACAGTTATGGCGGCACCGGCAAAAGTTTCAATTGGGAGCTGGCCGCCGAGGTTGCCGGCCAGCGCCCGGTGATCCTCGCCGGCGGCCTGACCCCTGAAAATGTCGCGGCGGCGATCCGTACCGTGCACCCCTACGCGGTCGATGTTTCCAGCGGCGTTGAGCGATCGCCGGGGCAGAAAGATGCAGCGAAGGTGGCGGCGTTTATCGCCGCCGCCAGAGCAGTGTCACCGTAAGCCAGGGTCTGCCGGGTTTTGGTTGGCGAATATCGTACCCCTTAAAATAAAGAAAACGGCATGCAGAGTCGAGAAGAGACATTATCCGTGTTGCGTGATCAGAAGGTTGTGCTGGAAGCCCGTTATGGAGTGACGGCTCTGGGGGTTTTCGGTTCAGTTGCGCGCAATCAGGCCACGGCAACGAGTGATATCGATATCGTGGTGCAGATGCGCGAGCCGAATCTTTTTACTCTGGTGCATGTCAAGGAGGAGTTGGAGGAGGCTTTGCACGAACGGGTTGATCATGTCCATTATCGGGAGCGGATGAATGCGTTTTTGAAAAGCCATATTGATCGTGAGGCGATCTATGTTTGATGTTGCGCTGGTGCGGGAAATATTGCAGCAGATTCTTGAGGCAAGCCGGAGAATTGAACGACGTTTTTCCGACATCAATGTGGCGGATGACTTGGTGTACGGCAACGTGATTTTCAAGTAAAGGATTCAATTTATGTACAACTTGCCGGATGAACGCGGCCATTTTGGCGAATTCGGTGGCCGCTACGTCGCCGAGACGCTGATGCCAGCACTGATCGAACTGGAAGCCGCCTATCGCGTGGCGCTGGACGACCCGCAATTCCACCGCGATTTTTCCTATTATCTCAAAGAATATGTCGGTCGGCCGAGTCCGCTCTATTTTGCGGAGCGGTTGACAGCAAAGCTTGGCGGGGCGAAAATCTATCTCAAACGCGAAGACCTGAATCACACCGGCGCGCACAAGATCAACAATACCGTGGGGCAGGCGCTGCTGGCGCGGCGCATGGGGAAGAAAAAGGTGATCGCCGAAACCGGGGCCGGTCAGCACGGGGTGGCGACGGCGACGGTGGCGGCGCTCTTTGATCTGGAGTGTGAAGTTTTTATGGGGACGGAGGATATCCGTCGCCAGTCGTTGAATGTCTTTCGCATGAAACTTTTGGGGGCGAAAGTCAACCCCGTCACCAGCGGCACCAACACCCTGAAAGACGCTATGAACGAGGCGTTGCGGCACTGGGTTACCCATGTGCGCGACACCTTTTATGTCATCGGCACGGTCGCCGGACCGCACCCCTATCCGCAACTGGTACGCGATTTTCAGGCGGTGATCGGCGAGGAAACAAAGCAGCAGATCCTTGCCGCTGAAGGGCGCTTGCCCGATGTCGCGCTGGCTTGTATCGGCGGTGGCTCGAACGCCATGGGGATGTTTTACCCCTTCATCAAAGATCAGGCGGTGCGGTTGATCGGGGTCGAGGCGGCCGGACTCGGTGTTGACACCGGCAAACATGCGGCCAGTATTGGTGCCGGTGCGGTCGGGGTGCTGCACGGCAACAAGACTTTCCTTTTGCAGGACGCTGACGGGCAGATCAATCACGCGCATTCGATTTCCGCCGGGCTCGATTACCCCGGAGTCGGACCGGAACACGCCTGGCTGCACGAGTGCGGTCGCGCCGAATATGTATCGATTACCGACCAGGAGGCGCTTGATGCGTTCCAGCTGCTGACCCAGCTGGAAGGGATCATCCCCGCGCTCGAAAGTGCCCACGCGATTGCGCACCTGATGAAACTGGCACCGACACTTGACCGCGACGCGATTATCGTCGTTTGTCTCTCCGGGCGCGGCGACAAGGATATTCACACCGTCGCCGACGCGATGAATTTTGAACTTTAACTGAAAGGACCGCGAATCAACCTGTCTGCATAGCGGGGTGATTCTCCAGCACATGAAGTTTACCGAACTTGATTTACCCACTGAAGTATTGCAGGGCATCGCCCAGACCGGATTTACTGACCTGACCCCGGTGCAGGAAGAATCAATCCCGCTGGCGCTGCTCGGCAAGGATGTCGCCGCCCAGGCACAGACCGGCACCGGAAAAACAGCGGCATTTCTGATTTCACTCTTCAGCCGCTTCCTCCAGCGGCCCAAGCCGACCGGGATTCACCCGCGCGCGTTGATTATGGCGCCAACCCGTGAACTGGTGGTGCAGATTTGCGACGATGCCGAGAAGCTGGGCGCGTTCTGCCCCTTTAAGGTGCAGCCGATTTTCGGTGGCGTCGATTACGATAAGCAGCGCCAGGCTCTCAAAGATGGCGTCGACGTGATCGTGGCCACGCCGGGGCGGTTGATCGATTATGCCAAACAGGGGGTCTTCTCCTTTAAAAATGTCGAGGTGGTGGTCATCGATGAGGCTGACCGGATGTTTGACATGGGGTTTATCAAAGACTTGCGTTACATTCTGCGTAAGCTGCCCCCCTTCGATCAGCGCCAGACGATGCTTTTTTCCGCAACGTTGTCGGCACGGGTGATGGAGCTTGCCTACGAGTTCATGGACCTGGCCGAGAAGGTCAGTATCAAGCCGGAGCAGGTGACGGCGGATCGAGTTGAACAGCTACTCTATCACGCCTCCCGCCGCGAGAAATTTGCGCTGCTGATCGGGTTGATGAAGAAGGAAAACGGCCTGGAGCACGTTTTACTCTTTGTCAATACCAAGAAAGAAGCGGAGTACCTGGTCGATCGTCTTAAAGTGAACGAGATCAAGGCAGCGGTCATTTCCGGTGATATCCCGCAACGCAAGCGGATGAAGATACTCGATGATTTCAAAGAAAACCGGCTGCATTATCTGGTCGCCACCGACGTAGCTTCGCGCGGTCTGCACATCGATGGTGTGACCCATGTGGTCAACTATGACCTGCCGGAGAATGCCGATGATTATGTGCATCGCATCGGGCGGACCGCCCGCGCCGGAGCGTTCGGCAAGGCGATCAGCTTCGCCGATGAAGACACGGTTTATTACCTGCCGGAGATTGAAGAATACATTGGCAGCAAAATCCCCAGCTGCATGCCCACCGAAGAAGATCTTTGCTGGGACTACAAACGGACCCCACGACGCAAAACAGCTCCCCCTGAGCGCGGCGGTGCGCGCGGTCACAGTCGCGGCGGGCGGGGCGCTGTGGCAAAGCCGGCGGATAAGCCTCCGCGCAGACGACGAACGTCACATAAAAGAACTGGCGGGACGCCCCCGCCGAAAAGTTAGTCGAGGATGGACCTTCGGCTGACCGGACTGGCCGGGTGCCGCGTGTGCACACGGCTCTGCGCTTATCTGGACAAGCTGCCAGCCAGACGGGGCTGGAGCCGCGGCGACTATGTGAACGGGCCGGTACCCGGTTTCGGCGATTCCCAGGCGCGGGTGGGGCTGGTTGGTTTGGCACCCGGTGCCCACGGTGCGAACCGCACGGGGCGGCCCTTTACCGGTGACGGCGCGGGTGATTTTATGTATCCGCTCCTGCACCAGGTCGGGTTTGCCAGCCAGCCGGAGGCGATTGCGGCCGTCGACGGATTGCAGTTGAACGACCTCTACATTACCAATGCGGTAAAATGTGCGCCGCCGGAGAATAAACCGAGCGCCGCCGAGTTCGCTGCCTGTCGATCATTCTTGAAAGCCGAATTCGCCTGCATGCCGCAGTTGAAGGTAATTGTTTTGCTCGGGCAGGGGGCGTTTACCAGTTATTTACGGATGCTCAAGGCTGACCGGGTAATTGATCGACTGACCGATTTCCCTTTTGCTCACGGTGCCGTATATCGTCCGCGTTGCGGGCCGGTGCTGGTTGCGAGTTATCACACCAGCCGTTACAATGTCCAGACGGGGCGAATGACTGCTCCGCTTTTTCTCGCATTGCTGGCGCAGGTGCGGGAATTACTCGACGAGGAAAGTGGCGCAGAGAAAACGGTTGAAAAGCCTCTGTCATTGAATTAGACTGACGAAATTTACTGGAAAATGGTCATACCATGAGTCGTATCGCGACAACATTTGATGAACTTCGCGCGCGGGGTGAAACGGCGCTGATTCCGTTTATTACTGCCGGAGATCCGTGCCTGGCGACGACCGGCGAGCTGATTCACGTCCTGGTTGAGGCGGGAGCTGATCTGATCGAAATCGGGTTTCCGTTTTCCGATCCGATGGCCGATGGGCCGACGATTCAGGCGGCTTCGGAACGGGCACTGGCGGTGGGGACGACGCTGCCGAAAATTTTGGCGATGGTGCGGACAGCGCGGGAACACACCAATGTGCCGATTATCCTGATGGGCTATTATAACCCCATCTTTCGCTATGGCGGCGAGCGCTTTGCCAAGGACGCTGTTGCCGCCGGGGTCGATGCGCTGTTGCTGGTCGATTTGCCCCCGGAGGAAGCGGCGGAGTTGCAGCCGTACATGCGCGCCGCCGGGCTTGAGCTGATCACCCTGCTGGCCCCGACAACCCCGCCGGAACGACGGCTGAAACTTGCGTCTCAGGCCGAAGGGTTTATTTATTATGTGTCGATGACCGGAGTGACCGGAGCACAAGCGGTCGATGCTGCCGCGATCGCCACTGAGGTGCAGCAGATCAAGGCCTCCTGTTCCACCCCGGTTGCTGTCGGTTTCGGTATCACCACTCCGGCGGACGCCGCTGCGGTCGGGGCCTTTGCCGATGCGGTGGTCGTTGGCAGTGCGTTGGTCAAAATTATTGCCGCCGGGGGCGATACGTCGGCATTAACGAAGCAAGTCGCCGATTTTATTCGCGAACTGAAAAGTGCCTTGCTGGCCTGAGCAACTGATCCCGGTGCTGGACAAAGGCACTTTTTACTGGAATGTACCGCTAACAGGGGTGTTATGAAGGTTCAGGTCCTGGGAAACTTCGGCTCCCGTTCGCCGGGGCATTATACGACGGCGTTGCTACTCAACGACACGTTTGCGGTTGATGCCGGAACGGTGGCGCTGATGTTGCCGATCGACCAGCAGGTCAGGGTTGATGATGTGCTGTTGACGCATGCCCATCTCGATCACGTTGCCGATTTACCCTTTCTGGTCGATAATGTTTTTATTTCGCGTTCCACGCCGATTCGGGTTTGGGGACCCCCGCAGGTGCTGGATGTGGTGCATAAACATTTTTTCAATAATCAGGTTTATCCTGATTTTACCGTCATTCCCTCGGGCAAGCCTGCGGTCAAGCTTTGTCCGCTGGTTGCCGGGGCGGTCGCGGAAATAGCCGGGCTGAAAATCGCATGGGTGGAAATGAACCATACTGTCTACGCTGCCGGTTATTGTATTTCCGATGGGCATGCGACCATTCTGGTTTCCGGTGATACGACAACGACAGAGGCATTGTGGCGGATGGGGCATGCGGTGGCCAACCTGAAACTGGCCTTTGTGGAGACGTCGTTTCCCAATGATATGGCGGCATTGGCAAACCTTAGCGGTCACCTGACTCCGGCATTGCTCAAGGAAGAACTTGCTAAACTCGATCGACCCGAAGTGCCGGTTCTGATTTCACACATCAAACCGCAGTTTCGTGAGCAGATTCATCGTGAACTACACGCGCTTTGTCTGCCGCAAGTCAGCATTCTCACTGGGGGAGAAGAGTTCACTTTATGAGCTCGCCCCTGATTTCGAAAATGAGGTAAGAGAATATGTCCTGGTTTCATATCAAGAAGGCACCGATCGAGTCGGTTGAAGCAAAGAATGTCAGGATGCCCGAAGGGCTCTGGACGAAGTGCAAAAACTGCAATGAGATTATCTACAGCAAGGAAATTGAGCGCAATCTCAATGTGTGCCCGAAGTGCACCTATCATTTTCGCATCAGTGCGCGCGAGAGGATTGCATTAACGGTCGATGAAGGCTCGTTTGTCGAGATGGACGCCGCGATGGAGTCGACCGATTTCCTCAATTTCAAAGATGCAAAAAAATACAAGGACCGGATCAAGACGGCGGTTAAAAAAAGTGGTGGTGGCGATGCGGTGATCTGCGGCGAGGGGATGATTCACGGTGTCCCGGCGGTTCTGGCCGTTTTTGAATTCGGTTTCATGGGGGGGAGCATGGGCGCGGTTGTTGGCGAGAAAATCACCCGCGCCATCGAACGGGGGCTGGCGAATCGCGCCCCGGTGCTGATCTTTTCTTCGTCCGGCGGGGCGCGGATGCAGGAGAGTATTTTATCGCTGATGCAGATGGCCAAGACCAGTGCGGCGCTGGCCAAATTGAAGGCGGCCGGGATCCCGTTTCTGTCGATTCTGACCGATCCCACCACCGGTGGGGTCACCGCCAGCTTCGCCATGCTCGGGGATCTGAATATTGCCGAGCCCCGTGCGTTGATCGGTTTTGCCGGCCCGCGGGTTATCGAACAGACGATCCGCCAGAAACTCCCCGAAGGATTCCAGCGCAGCGAATATCTGCTCGAACACGGGATGGTCGACATGATCATTCCGCGGGCGGAAATGAAAGAGCGTCTCGCCCAGATTCTGCGTGTTTTCACAAAGAGCTGACCGGTGACCGGTCAGCGGAGTCTGGAGTATCTGTACGGGCTGCAGCGGTTCGGAATCAAGCTGGGGCTCGACAATATCCGGCAACTGCTGCTCCGGCTCGACCGCCCCGATTCTGCTTTTCCGATCATCCACATCGCCGGGAGCAACGGCAAAGGCTCTGTTGCCGTGGCGCTGGCGACAATGCTGCGCCTGTCGGGCTACCGGGTCGGTCTCTATACCTCCCCCCACCTCCATCATTTCGGTGAACGTATTCGGGTCGACGGTGTGCCGTTGGCGGTAGACGATCTGGTGCGTCTGACCGATCGCTTGCGCGCACAGGTCGGCGACCTTCCCGTCACCTTCTTTGAGCTGACCACCGCCATGGCGCTGACCCGCTTTCGCGAGTGCAATGTCGATATTGCCATCCTCGAAGTCGGCATGGGGGGGAGACTTGACGCAACCAACGCGGTTACCCCGCTGCTGTGTGCGATTACGCCGATCTGCCTCGACCATGCGGCCTATCTCGGTAACGATCTGGCCACGATTGCCGGCGAAAAAGGCGGGATTATCAAGCCCGAAATCCCCGTGGTTCTGGGGAAACAACCGCCGCTTGCAGAACAACGACTCAGGGTGTTGGCGGCGCGGCAAGGTGCCCCGCTGTTGTGTTACGGCGAGGATTATCGCGTGATCGACACGGGTGAAACTTTCACCTGGCAGGGACCGGGGGGGACGCTGGCGGGGTTGACAGCGGGGCTGGCCGGAGCGCATCAGCGGGACAATCTGGCGCAGGCCCTGTGTCTCGCCGCGCTGCTCCGCGAGCGCGGTTTTTCCCTCGCCGCTACGCAGCTGCGCCGCGCGGTCAGTGAGACGGTCTGGCCGGGACGTCTGGAGTGGGTCGATGGCGCCCCCGGCGTGTTGATCGACGGTGCCCATAATGCAGGGGGTGCCGCGACTTTGGCGGCCTATCTGGCCCGGCACGGGGCCAGGGTGCACTGGGTGGCCGCGATCAAGGCGGACAAGAACTGTGCGGAGATTATCGTGCCACTTTTGCCCTTTGCAGCGTCGGTGATCTGTCCGCCGTTGCCGGTCGAAGCCGGTATCGACCCACAGGCATTGAGCGCCGCAGTGACGGGGTACGGAACTTCTTCCCACACCGCTTTGGATGTTGCCGGAGCACTCGCTGCAGCCCAGGCAGCCTGTTGCGAAAACGAGATTGTTCTGGTTGCCGGATCCCTTTTTCTGGCCGCCGCCGCGCGTGAAATTTTGATTGGAACCGAGGCACGATGCGCCTGAAAAAATATCTTTTCATGGGTGGGCTGATGTGTGTTGCGCTGCTGCTTTTCATTGTGCCAGCGGTGAGCGCAGCAGACGAAGGTGCCGTTGCCCTCTCCGCTGATACCCTCGATTTTGACCGCGAGGCGGGGGTTTACCAGGCACGGGGTGATGTGCAGTTGAAATATTCCGGGATGGAGATGACATCCCGGGAAATGATCTGGAATGCGGAAACTCGCGAGGCTCAGGCGCGCGGAGCTGTTGCGTTGCGAGACAGTACCACAGAGCTGAACGCCGAGCGGGTCACACTGCGTCTCAACGACAAGACCGCGTCAGTAACGAACGGTCGGCTGAAATTTTTAGGGAGCGGGGTGCGGATCAGCGGTGATCAGATCGAAAAGACCGGTGAAGCGAACTATCTGATAACGAATGGCACCTTTACCGCCTGTCCCGGCGACCCTCCGGCGTGGAAATTTTCGCTTGATGAACTGGATGTGACGGTCGGTGGCTATGCGGTTGGCAAACATGGTTTTTTCTATCTGCGTGACATTCCGGTTCTCTACCTGCCATATCTGTTCTACCCGGTAAAAAGTGAACGTGAATCGGGGTTTATGCTGCCCGGATTTGGTTTCTCGGACCGCAAGGGGTATCAGTTGTCACTGGCCTGGTACCAGGTCATCGGCCGGAATCTTGATGCCACCTTCTCGGTTGATTACTTCTCGCGGCTCGGTTACGGCAAGGGGGTGGAATATCGTTATCTGCTTGGTCGTGACAACAGCGGCGAAGCGCGTCTTTACCATGTCAATGCCACCAACGCCGCCGCCGATAATCGTTACGCCGGGAGCTGGCGTCATCAGGGGGTATTGCCCGGCCAGGTACGGTTAAGCGCTGATCTGCATTACGTCAGCGCAAACGATTTTTATGCTGATTTTGGTGAGGCGGCGGGCGATTACAACCGTGCCCAGCTTGAATCAACCCTTTATGCCGGGCGGACCTGGGGACTGTTGAACCTCTCCGGTGGTTTCAATTATCTGCGCGACCTGGAGAACGATAACGACACGACTGTGCAACGTTTGCCGGAGATGCGGCTGGCCGCCATTCGCCGACAGCTTGCGCGGACACCGCTGTGGTGGCGTTTTGACGGAGAGACAACCTACTTCTGGCGTCGCAGCGGGATGAAGGGGCTTCGTCTGGGGGTGCGCCCGGCGCTGGCGACAGTGGTTCGACCGGGAGGTTTTTTTACCTTCGAGAGCGAGGTCGCCTGGCTGGAGCGCGTCTATCAGACCTCGGCAGCCGGTCCCGGTGCGGAACATCAGGGGGTGTTTGACGGGCGCATGGCGCTGAGTACGCGCTTGCTCCGGGACTTTTCCCGTCCCGGCTCGTCCCTTGGTCTGCTCCGCCACGAAATAGAACCAGAACTGAGCTATCACTTTATTCCGGATGATGATCAGTCACACCTCCCCGATTTCGACACTAATGACCGGCTTGAGCCGCGCAATCGGTTGCGGTTCAGTCTTACCAACCGGGTGGCGGGGCGTTTCAGTCGTGAGCAGGGAAACAGCTGGCGGGAACTGTTGCAACTTCGGCTGGCACAGGAATTTGATCTTAATGAAAAGCGTCGTGAGCCGCAAAGTGCGAACGATCAGCGCCGCCCCTGGTTGCCGCTGGAGATGGAGGCGCTGCTGCGGCCAACCGATTTCAGTTTTATCGATCTTGACCTTGCTTACGATCACTCTGCCGAGCAAGGCGGTTTTTACAAAAAATTCGCCGCGTTCAACCTGCGCGGCGAACTCCACGCTGCGGGCGAAAACCGGTTGAGTGTCGAATACCGCTATTCCCGCGACGCGCTGGAATATGTGGGAGGGGAAGTGGCGTTCGACTGGTTGCAACCGCTGCTGCTGACCTATCGTCATCGTTACGCGCTGGACAACAACCGGACCCTGGAACGGTTCGTTGCCGCCGAGTATCGCGGCGAGTGCTGGACGTTGCGGCTGTCGTTGCGCAACCGTCCCGATGATCGCAATATATACCTGACGTTTGAACTGAGCGGTCTTGATGCGTTGAGCGATTTCGGCGGGTACTAGTCACTCAGCGCAAAATCTCAAAGCAATCGAATTCCCCGCGGTAAGCTTCCGGTTGAATGGTCAATTTATCGACCCGGGCGCTCGACGGTCCCACGTGCAGCCAGTCGAGGAGTTGCTTGACGGCTCTTTCCTCCCCCTCAAAACAAAGCTGAACGCTGCCGTCCGGCAGGTTTTTGACCCACCCGGCGACGCCGAGAGCCAGCGCCTGGCGGTAGGTGATATAGCGGAAGTTGACGCCCTGAACTGTTCCGGTCACGTTGACCGTGACGCGTTGTTTACTCATTTCGAGTCCTCCAGCCCTTCGATAAAGACCAGAAATTCCTCTTCGGTCATCACGGTGATCCCCAGTTGGAGGGCTTTGTCCAACTTGCTCCCCGCTTCCGTTCCGGCGACGACATAATCCGTTTTTTTACTCACCGAGCCGCTGGCGCGAGCGCCGCAGCGCTCGACCTTCTGTTGTGCTTCGGTGCGCCCCAGCTGGCTCAACGTGCCGGTAAAGACGAAAGTTTTTCCCAAGAGCGCTCCGCCTGCCCGTGGTGCTTCCTCTTGCGCGGCGACTCCGGCCTGTGCCAGGCGCTGCAGGATGGCGCGGTTGTCCGGATTGCGAAAGAAACTGACCACACTGGCAGCGACCTGGGGGCCGATTTCGTGGATGGTGGTCAACTCTTCCTCGGTCGCTGTGGACAATCTTTCCAGGGAGCCGAACTGGCGGGCCAGTACCTTGGCAAGATGCGCCCCGACGTTGCGAATACCAAGTGCGAAGAGGAACCGCTGCAGGGGGCGTTTTTTGCTGGCGGCGATGGCGGCCAGCAGCTTGTCGGCGAGGGTCTCCCCCATCCGTTCAAACCGGAACAGATCGTCGCGTTGCAAGGTGTAGAGGTCGGCGACGCTGGTTACCCGTTGCAGCTCCAGCAGCTGATCGATATAGCGCCCGCCGAGTCCGTCGATATCCATTGCCTTGCGACTGACAAAATGTTTGATCCTCTCCTTGAGCTGCGCCGGGCAGGCCAGCCCCTGACAGCGCGGCACGACTTCGTCGTTAAAACGTTTTACTGGCGCTGCACAGGCCGGGCAGGTTGCCGGTTCGGGGAGGGGGCGCTCGCTGCCATCACGCCTGTCGGTCAGCACCTTGACGACATCGGGAATTACATCCCCGGCGCGTTCGACCAGCACCCGGTCGCCGATACGGACATCGAGCCGGGCAATTTCATCCCAGTTGTGCAGGCTGGCGCGTGATACGGTGACTCCGCTGATCTTGACCGGCTGAAGGACCGCCACCGGGGTAATCGCGCCGGTGCGGCCAACCTGCAACAGAATATCGTTGACCGTCGTTTCTGCCTGACGTGGCGGGAACTTTGCCGCAATCGCCCAGCGCGGCGCACGCGACGTCGCTCCCAGCTGACGTTGCAGGTTCAAGTCGTTAACCTTGATGACCATACCATCGATTTCAAATGCGAGGGCATCGCGGCTCTCGATCAATGCGCGGAAGTAGTCGATTGCCCCGGCAACGCCGACCGTTTTGCGCATGCCGGACAGGTTGACCGGCAGTCCCCAATCGTTGAGCAGATTGAGCAGGGTGTCATGGCGGGTTGGGGTGACCCCGTCGAGAGCACCGATGCCGTAGCAGAAGATCCGCAATGGCCGTTTGGCGGTGAGCGCCGGATCGAGCTGCCGCAGGCTCCCGGCCGCGGCGTTGCGCGGGTTGGCAAAGGTCGGCAGCCCCTCAGCGGTGCGTTCTTCATTCATCGTGCAAAAGGCGGCGGTATCAAAATAAATCTCGCCGCGTACTTCCAGCAGCGCCGGGTAGGGGGCTTCGAGCTGCAACGGCAGGGAGCGAATGGTGCGCAGGTTCGCGGTTATCTCTTCCCCGGTTACCCCGTCGCCACGGGTCGAGCCGACGACCAGCCGCCCGTGACGATAAACCAGCTCGACAGCGACGCCGTCGAGCTTCATCTCGCAGACATATTCAATCTCGTCGCTGGTGTCCAGCTGGCGTTTGACGCGCGCATCGAACGCGCGAATTTCGTTCTCGTTGAGCGCATTGTCAAGGGACAACATCGGTTGCTGGTGTCGCATCTGGGTAAACTTGTCAAGCGGCGGCGCGCCGATCCGGCGCGAGGGGGAGTCATCCGTTGTCAGTTGCGGAAACGCTTGCTCCAGCTCCAGCAGTTCACGAAAAAGCCGGTCGTAGTCGGCATCGCTGATTTCCGGGGTATCAAGGGCGTAATAAAGGCGGTTATGGTGATGAAGTTGTGTGCTCAGTTCAGCATGTCGGGCGCGGGCGGCAGCAATATCCATAATCATCGTCGTTTCACTGTGGGGTGCATGGGGTTGAAATTTTATAGCATATGGTCAGGTGGAGGGCAATCGGGAATGGTTGCCACGGCAAAGCTTGAATCTTCCACCGTAAGCGACTAGAATCAGCTGAACAAAACCCTGCATTGAAAGAAGCATACATGCCCCGAACTACTCGTCAAATCAAGGTCGGTACGGTTTCCGTAGGTGGCGGCGCGCCACTTTCGGTCCAGTCGATGTGCTCTACCGACACCCGAGACATTCAGACGACGCTGGCCCAGATCAAGCGATTGACCGCCGCCGGTTGTGAAATTGTGCGTTGCGCGGTGCCGGATGAAGCGGCGGCCGAGGCGCTGGGAGCGATTCGGGCAGGGATTTCCATCCCGTTGATTGCCGATATCCATTTCGGATACCAACTGGCATTGGCGGCACTGGAGGCCGGAGTCGATGGTCTGCGGATCAATCCCGGCAATATCGGCGCCCGCTGGAAGGTCGCGGAAGTTGTCAAGTCGTGTGCGGAGCATGGTGCGCCGATCCGCATCGGGGTCAATGGGGGATCGTTGGAAAAAGACCTGCTGGTCAAATATGGTCATCCCACCCCGGCAGCGATGGTCGAAAGTGCCCTGGGACATGTCCGGCTCCTTGAGGAACTCAATTTTGAACAAATCAAAATAAGTCTCAAGACCTCCGATATCCGGCGTACGGTCGAGGCCTATCGCCTGCTGGCAAGTCAGGTCGACTACCCGTTGCATATCGGAATTACCGAGGCGGGAACCACCTGGAGTGGTACAATCAAGAGTGCTATCGGCCTTGGCGCACTGCTCTATGATGGGCTTGGCGATACGCTGCGGGTTTCGTTGACGGGTGATCCGGTCGAGGAAGTGCGGGTCGGCTGGGAAATCCTCAAGGCGCTGAATCTGCGCGAGCGCGGGCCGGTATTTATCAGCTGTCCGACCTGCGGGCGCTGTCAGATCGATCTGATCGCGACGGCCGAGGAAGTTGAACGCCGCTTGCATGATTTGCCGGTCAAGTTAACAATTGCGGTGATGGGGTGTGTGGTCAACGGCCCCGGCGAGGCGCGCGAGGCCGATCTGGGGATTGCCGGAGGCAAAGGGCAGGGCCTTTTGTTTCGTCAGGGGGAAATCGTTCGCAAGGTGCCGCAAAACGAGTTGGCCGATGTTCTGGTTGCCGAGGCGTGGAAGATGGCGGAGGAACGGCAGGACGTTCGAGCGTATCAGGAGGATCAATGATGCTGAAATTCAAAAAGACGGTCATGCTGACGATAGCGCTTCTTCAGCTGTGCGTCACCTTCGCGGCGGCTGATGAAGGTGCCGGGTTTGTGCGCATGTTGCAAAGCAGCAATGTTTTTGTCCGGATCGAGGCGGCCAAGTTGATCGAGGGGCACTTTCTGGTCGATCCGGCGGTTTTTCCTGTCGTGCGCGAACGTTTGCGTCAAAGCGTGCAGGATGAAACATATTCAAAGGAACAACGCGATGAAATCGGCTGGTTATGCAAGGCGCTGGCATCTTCCGGTGATGCCGCCTACGCGACGACGCTGCAAGATATCGCCGCCGCCTCCAAGGTAAAGAAAATTCGCCTGTATGCAGAGCAGTCGCTGGCAACAATCCCCGATTTTGCCGTACGCAATGTGCGACTGCTGGAAATCCCCGGTGATCCGACCCTCTCGTTCGAGGATAATCGACTGCTGCGGATGTTGCGCAGCGGCGATCCTGCCCTGTTGCGCAACGCTGCAAAACGGATCAGCCGTCGCGTCGAAACCCCTGCCGTACTCTATCAGGCGGTCGCTGCCGCTCTCGAAGCAAACTTGAACAATCGGGGAAGAGAGCTGTTGCGGCTTGACTCCACGGGGTGGCTGTGCAAGGCGCTGGGGGCGTCGGGTGAGACGGCGTATGTCGCGGTATTGCAGCGCGTGTTTGATAATGCGCCGACAAAAAAACTGCGCCAGCACGCCCGCAATGCGTTGCGCTCTCTGGGGGAGGTTTGACCGGCCAGAAAATAACCATAAAAAAACCCCGAAAGCAGGAGGGGATAACTTCCGGGGCGAATGCGGGAGCGCGCGTCCGTGCTTCCGTTGTACATCTGCTTTAATTAGACCATAAAAGTCATCATTGTCAAGGGCCGCAACAATGACTTGCCCGGCCTTTTTTTGATTGTTTGGGACGACACGGGAGGGCAGCGGCGTTCAGTGGCGCTGATGCTAAACTTGATGGCGTCGCAACAAGTCCGCCCTTTGGCGTTACGCTGGTTTTTCAGGATCTCGACCTACCTGATGTAGGCCTTCGCCCCTGAGAAACCACCAAGCCTTGGAGGACAAAATTTTTGCTTAGCGACTCACGCCCCGTGGGGCGAATTTTCATAGAGTAACTTCAATTTTCTAAAGAATGTGATTTCAGATAGTTACCTTGAAGTTACTCAGAAGCCATCTATTTCTTTTTTGCAAGGGCATCAAACTTGGGGTACGACCTCTTCGGGAAAGGCTCTTTATGACACCAACTGACAAAAAAGATGGAACGTCTGACGCAAACTTTCGACTGCCCGCCGAGCAGCTTGCCTGGCGCTGTGATCCTGCTTTATTTGATTTTACAACAACGGCAGAGCTGCCTTCTCTCGACGGGACTATCGGTCAGGACCGTGCACTGGCGGCGATTGATTTTGGCCTCGGTATCCGCAATGGCGGCTTTAATCTCTTCCTCCTCGGTGAACCGGGGACCGGGCGTTCCTCGACGATCAAAAAAATTCTCAATAGCCGGGCCGCGGCTGAACCGGTCCCGGACGATTGGTGTTATGTCTACGATTTTTCCGATGATCATCAGTCGCTGGAGATCAGACTTCCTGCGGGGACGGCAAAGACTCTGGGCAAGGATGTTGATCAACTGGTGGAACGCCTGGCCATGGAGCTGCCCCAGGTCTTCGAAGGCAAGGAATATGACCAGCGTAAGAACCAGCTTGGCAGTGAATATCAGGAAAAGAGCCGCCGTCTTTACGAAGGGCTCGAAAAAGAGGCAGAGCAGAAAGATTATTTGTTGCAGCGCTCTGTCAACGGGCTGGTTCTTACCCCGTTACGCAACGGAGAACCGGTTTTACAGCAGGAGTTCGAGGGCTTAAGCGAAGACGAGCGCAACCGCATTGAAGCGGTCGGGGCGGAATTGCAGCAGCGTTTGACCGAAGTAACACGTGAGGCGCGGGAGCTGGACAAGGAGTTGCGCGTCGCCACCTTGGCGATGGAGCGTGAATTGCTCCTTATGGTGGTCAGTCGTCTCTTTAAGGAACTGGAAGAGAAATACCGTGATCACGCTGCGGTGATCGCTCATTTTGTCGCGAGTAAAAATAATATTATTGAGCGGATCGATGAGTTTCGGCAGCCAGAAACAGTGAAAATCAATCTGCCGTTGCTCGAAGCGACGCGCCAGGAGCCTTCTTTTGAGCGTTATCGGATCAATCTTTTTGTTGATAACAGCGAACAGCAAGGAGCGCCGGTCGTCTATGAGGCCAATCCCACCTATTTTAACGTTTTCGGTCGCATTGAGCATTTTCTCCAGATGGGGAACGCCGTTACCAATTTCCGCATGATCAAGGCGGGGGCGCTGCATCGGGCCAACGGCGGATATCTGATCCTCGATTGTCGCGAAGTGCTGCTCACCCCGTTTACCTATGAAGCGCTCAAACGCGCAATACGCAACCGGGAAGTCAAGATCGAGGATATGGCTGAGCAATATCGTCTGATGGCGACTGTTTCGTTGAAACCGCAACCGATACCGCTCGATTGCAAGATTATCCTGATTGGTCGTCCGGTACTCTACTATCTGCTGCATCAGCTGGATGTTGATTTTCGCAAGTATTTCAAGGTCAAGGCGGATTTCGATCATTTGATGGAGAATACGACTGAAAATGTTCAGCAGTATGTTCTCTTTGTTGCCGCCAAGTGTCAACAGGAGAAGCTGACGCCCTTCGGTCCCGAAGGGGTTGCGCGGGTGATTGAACATTCCGCGCGCTTGACCGGGGACAAAGAGCAGCTCTCGTCGCGCTTTATTGATATCACCGACCTGATTCGTGAAGCGGCTTATTACGCGGGGCAGGCAGCTGAGCCGGTCGTTGGCCGGCAGCATGTAGAACAGGCGATTAACGCGGCAAACTACCGTTCGAACAAAGTGGAGGAGCGGATTCAACGCCAGATCGATGATGAGGTGTTGATGGTTGCGACGTCCGGAGCGGTTGTCGGACAGATTAACGGTCTCAGCGTTTACTTGCTGGGTGATTACAGTTTCGGTCGTCCGGCGCGGGTCACGGCACGGACCTGGCTCGGCAAGAGTGGTGTTGTTAATATTGAACGCGAAGTCAAGTTGTCTGGACCGATTCACGACAAGGGGCTGTTGATCCTGAACGGCTTTTTTGGCGAACGTTACGCCCACGACAAGCCGTTGACCCTGGCGGCATCGATCTGTTTTGAGCAATCGTACGGCGGGATCGATGGCGACAGCGCTTCAACGACGGAACTTTACGCCTTGTTGTCGGCCCTTTCCGGGGTACCGATCAAACAGTCGATCGGGGTGACCGGTTCAGTAAACCAGCACGGCCAGGTACAGGCCATCGGTGGTGTGAATGAGAAAGTCGAGGGGTTTTTCGCTGTCTGTCAGGCGCGGGGCCTGAGCGGGGAGCAGGGGGTGATTATCCCGCGCGCCAATGTGCGCCACCTGATGCTCAAAGAGGATGTGCGCGCGGCAGTGACCGCCGGAGAGTTTCATATCTGGGCGATCGAGACGGTCGACGAGGGGATCGAACTGCTCACCGGACGTCCCGCCGGGGGAAGAAATCAGCAGGGGGGGTGGGAGGAAGGTTCGATCAATGCGCTGGTAGATGACCGGCTGCGGAAGATGGCCGAGACGTTGCGAGATTTTTCGCACCGCAATAAAGATACTTGATCATTATTGATGGCATCGCAAAAAGTCCGCCCTCCGTCGTTACGCTGATTTTTCAGGACCTCGACCTAGCTGATGTAGGCCTTCGCCGCTGAAAAACCACCAAGCCTTGGAGGACGAAATTTTTGCTTAGCCATCTCATTCTTTTTTGCGAGTGCATCATTATCGCTCACACGCAAAAAAACTCACACACAAAAAGCCCGCAGTCCACGGCGCTTTTTGTGTGTGAGCGGTTAGTCAGTTAATCGGCGGCTGGTACCGGCTGAAACGGACCTTTGGACTGGTCTTTTTTGTTGCGCGCGACCTGACTGAACCAGACAATCCCGACCAGTGCAACACCGACAAGATCAGTAATCAGCGTCGGCCAGTAGAGCAGAATTGATCCTGCCGCAAGAAGCACCCATTCAATGGTCGTGGTCCTTCTGATCCAGAAGAGCATGGTCACAGCCGAGAAGGCGATGGTACCGAGGAAGCAGGAAAACATCGACGAGAAAACCGCCATTCCGGTTGCCGGAACTTCCGCTTCGATGAGCAGTTGACCTGCACTGACCGTGCCGCCGACATAAGGACTGACTTCAATCACCTGACCATCCTTCGGTGCCTTGATCTCGATAATCTCCCCCATTGATTCGACCGCAATCAGCACGTCACCGGCTTTAAACGGTTGTTCCGCCTTGACGTTGACCTGCACTACATTTGCAAACGGCATGTCGTCAGGGATTTCTCCCATCTTCAGATCGAACGGTTTGCCCAGAAAGAGGATCGCCGGGGTAAAAGCGAACAAAATCGGCATGACGTAAAGCAGTTTGGCGAACTTGAAACTGGTCCAGCCGGTTTTCCACGGGTCGGAACCGGCGATGGCCGCCCCGGCGTAGGCGGCAACACAGACCGGCGGGGTGATGTTCGAGTCCTGACTGAACCAGTAGACGATAAAGTGTGCGGCGAGGATCGGTACCCCCATCTCCGCCAGCGGCGGCACGGCAAGAACAGCGGTAATCAGATAGGCGGCGGTCACCGGGACGCCCATGCCGAGAATCAGCGAGGCCAGCGCAACCAGAATAAGTGCCATGACCAGGTTGCCCGAGGCCAGAGAAATGATAATGTCGGAAAACTTCAGACCGATCCCGGTGAGAGAAATGGTGCCGACAATGATCCCGATGACCCCCAGCGTTGCGCCAATCATCAGAGTGTTCTTGGCTCCGGTCTGGATTGCTTCCCAGATTTCTTTTGCTCCCATGCGGGTTTCTTTGTTGAACCAGCTGATCACGATGCAGGAGATCGTTGCCCAGAATGCTGAATAGCCGGGAGATTTGCCAAAAATCATCAGTGCCGTGATGATCACCAGCGGCAGGGAAAAATACCATTCCTGTTTAAGGACGACTTTCCAGTCTTTCATCTCACTTTCATCGATCCCCTTCAGCCTCATCTTTTTGGCTTCGAAATGAATCATGCAGAAGACCGAAAAGAAGTACATCAGCGCCGGGAAGATGGCAATCAGCATGATGGTTGCGTAAGGGGTATTGGTCAATTCCGCCATCAGGAAACCACCCGCGCCCATGATCGGTGGCATGAACATCCCGCCGATCGAAGAAGCGGGCTCAATCGCCCCGGCCACATGCGGTTTGAATCCCGCCCGTTTCATCAGCGGAATGGTAAAGGCCCCGGTCGAGACAGTGTTGGCGATGGCGCTCCCGGAGACCGACCCGAAAAGCGCCGAGGCGATCACCGCAACCTTGGCCGGTCCGCCGGTGGTGCGCCCGGCAACGGCGAGCGGCAGATCGATAAAGAAGCGTCCGGCCCCGGATTTGTGAAGAAATGCGCCGAAAAATATAAACAGAATAACGTAGGTTGCAAGGACGCTCGCCATGACACCGAAGACGCCGTTGGTGGTCAGAAAAAGCGAGGTCGACAGGCGTTCCAGGCCAAAGCCGCGATGCGCCATGACTTCCGGGAAGTGGGGTCCGAAGTAGCCGTAGCAGATCATGAACAGGCCGATAAAAGTCATTGCCCAGCCCAACACCCGCCGACAGACTTCCAGTGACAGAAGGATGCCGAGGACACTGACCAGTGCGTCCAGATCATTTTCGGCACCGGCGCGATAGTTGAGTTTTTCGAATTCGTTGATCCAGTAGTAGACAACGCCTGCCGAGGCGATGGCGTAGAAAACATCGGTCAACGTCGGGTTTCGTGGCCATCTTTTCATCGACCAGCGGTCGATGATCAGCAAACAGGCCGTTACCGCCAGCGATCCAGCGATGATCGGCCAGAGAAGTACAAAATTACCGTTGTCCTGACCTTCAAGGTTATTCATCAGCCAGGTATGGAACCCGGCCGTATCGTCAAAGAAAAAATATCCCCCGACAGCACATGCCGTTACCAGTCCCATCACCCAGGTCAAGGGCAGGCGAACTTTGGTTTTACCCGCCGGATAGAGCAGGAAAACCAGCACATAGGTGACAAAAACGTAGACGCCACGGTGATATTGGGTTGCGACCGGAGCGATCCCGGCTGAGTAGAAATAAAAAATGACCATTGCGCCACCCAGCACGGCAACCAGCCATTTGAAAAAGCCGCTGGGATTGCGACAGGATCGTTCATCCTTTTCGAGCAATGCCTTTAATTTTTTCTGATCTTCAGCGGCAATGTTCTCTGTTTGTTCGTTCTGTTCTGCAGACATAAGATACCTGTTAACGGGAAAGGCCGGGCAGCGCGACCATGGATCATTAATTTGAAAGCGGGGCTTGAACAGCCCCGCTTTCACGGTTTGCATAGGGGCCGATTGTTACTTCTGGTCGGCGGTCAGGGTGAGCCCTTTTTCTTTCCAGAACTTCTGGGCACCAGCATGAACCGGAGTGACGATACCGGTCAATGCGCTTTCGATAGACATGGCTTTGGCGGTTTTTTTGACTTTGACCAGATAGGCAAGCCCTTCTTGCGTGTAGATGTCGGCCACTGCTTTGTAGACGGTCTCGGCAGGCACGTGCTTGCCAGCAGTCCAAAGTGCGGAATCCTGGAAGGTGGCGACCGGATAATCAACGCCGGAGTAGGTGTTCGCCGGGATGGAGACTGGAGCATAGAACGGGAACTGCTTGAATGCGCCCCCTTTGCTGCCAGCTTCCCAGAGGTTCAGCAGCTTGATTTTGTTACTTGCTGCCGCCTGAATTACCGAGCTGTTCGGGAATCCGGCAAATACCCACATGGCGTCGATCAGGCCGTCGCCGAGGGCGGAAGCGGCTTTGCTGTAGCCCAGAAATTCGGTGTTCATTTTGTCCCACAGACCAAGCGCACCGAAGTAGCGCTGCGCCGAAGCTGCGGCCCCGGAACCGGCGCCACCAACGGCAACACGTTTGCCTTTGAGGTCGTCAACGCTATTGATGTCGCTGTCAGCCAGAACAATCAGGTGCGCCGGAGCGCCGTAGAGATAGGCAATGGCCTGAACATTCTGGTAGGTATTGGCGTCATTGGTCAGGCGGCCATTGCGTGCCAGATAGGTATCGCCCGAGTAAGAGATGCCGAAATCGGCATCACCGGAGTTAACGCGACGCACGTTTTCAACCGAACCGGCAGATGCCATGTTAGATACTTCAACCCCCGCGAGATCTTTCGACAGGCGGGTTGCAATGCCGTTGGAGAAATACTGAAAAGTACCTCCATCAGGTCCGCCCGAGAACGCAAGACGGGTTTTGGCCGCGTCACCAGTGGCAGGGACGAGGCAGAATGTTGCGGCCAGCAGCAGACAGGACGCCAGAGATGTGATTTGTTTTGAGATTTGCATGTTTTACTCCTTAAAAAAGTGGGTTGAAAAGCGATGGCATAAATCGCCACAGGTTTCAGTTTGAAACCGTTCTACTCGCAAGGAGGGTGCCAGTTTAAAATGGTGTTATTTTTTGGCACGACTTGACTCTCTAATTAAAGCAGACAGGCGGTAAAATGCAAGGAGGCGGGAAAAGCTATTGCAGGGGACAGGGGACATTTCGTGGCAGTATTTAGCCTTATGTGGTCAAAATTGGCCAGTCTTCTCAATAAAATCAGTCCGCTTGCTTCAACTTTGCAGCCAGTACCGCGAAGGGTGAATGGACCAGCGTTGGGCGTTCGTTGCTGGCGTCAGGGCCCCCGGCTTCGCGCTCTTGCAGGCCGCGGGTGTGCTCGTGGTCGTGACAGTAGACACAAAGAAGTTCCCAGTTGCTGCCATCGGGCGGGTTGTTGTCATGGTTGTGATCTTTGTGATGGACGGTCAGTTCGCGCAGGCCTTTTCCGCTGAATTCGCGGCTGCAACGGCCACAGACCGGGGGAAAGAGTTTCATTGCCTGCTCGCGATAGCCGTTTTGGCGCTGCTGCTCTTCCTTGCGCATGGCGGTGATGAGGCGGTGATGGTCTGCTGGTTGAGTCGTGTGTTCAGTCATGATGGTAGTCCTTGTCTGTTACAGATATGACGATCTTGTGCCCGCCTGACAGGGGATGAAGTCCAAATGGAGTGGGGGTAGATGGACAATTCTCAAAAGATGTTTCTTTCTTCCGTAGCGACTTTGCGTTAAGATGCATAACTTGAAATTTTTAAGGAGAATACATGAAAGACATCGGCTTTATCACTCCGCGCACCCGTTTTTGCGTGCTTATCGGCAACCCGGTTGGACACAGCCTCTCTCCAGCGATTCATAATGCCGCATTTGCGGCGACCAGACAAGATTTTGTTTACCTCGCGTGTCCGGTTGAGGATGTCGCCAATGCTTTGGCGGGGATGCGCGCCTTGGGTAATTTTCGCGGCATGAGTATCACCATCCCGCACAAAATAGAAGTGATGAAATATGTCGATGAGGTCTCCGCGGTAGATCGCGCGATCGGTTCGATCAATACCGTGATTTGTGAAGAGGGCAAGTTGATCGGTTCCGGGACCGACGGTCCGGGGGCGCTGAAGGCGCTGGTCGATGCGGGCGTGGATCTTGCCGCAAAAAAGGTACTGATCCTCGGTTGCGGGGGGGCGGCCCGGGCGATCGCTTTTACGCTGGCGCAACGCTGCACACTGGCAGAGATGATCATGCTCGACATCAATCAGACGCTGCTGGAGGATTTGACCGCCGATCTGCGGGCCGGAACCGCCTGCCCAATCAGCCATGCAGCATTGAACGCCGAAACGATTGCGGCGGCGATGGCGCGGGCCGAGGTCATTATCCAGTGCACCCCGATCGGGATGCACCCGAAGGTCGATGCGTCCCTGGTCCCGGCGGAACTCTTCCGGCCCGGTCAGGTGGCCTTTGATGTTGTCTACAACCCTCTGGAAACAAGGTTTCTGCGCGAAGCCAAAGCTGCGGGGGTGCAGACGATCTCCGGCGTCGAGATGTTTATCAATCAGGCGGTGTTGCAATTTGAACTGTTCACCGGTGTTGACGCTCCCTGCGCGGTGATGCGCCAGGTCGTCATGGAGCAGTTGCGCGCATGAATATTGTCCTCATCGGTTATCGCGGCACCGGCAAAAGCCATGTCGGATCGATCCTTGCCAAACACTTCAAGCGGCAACTGGTCAGCCTTGATGCCGAGATAGTCAAAGCGGCAGGTAAATCGATCCCCGCGTTTGTGGCGCAAATGGGCTGGTCCGCCTTTCGCGATCTGGAGACGACGCAGGTACGCAAGCTGGCGGGGTGTGACGAGCGGGTGATTGACTGTGGCGGTGGCGTGATCGAACGACCGGAAAATATCGAGATTCTGCGCGCCAACGGAGTGGTGTTCTGGTTGTCAGCCGATGTCGCGACGATCGTGGCACGGATTCAGGATGACAATCAACGTCCGGCGCTGGTTGAGGGGAAAACCTTTACCGAAGAAATCGCCGAGGTGCTGGCCGCGCGAACCCCCCGCTATCGCGCTGCCGCGCATCATGAAATTGCGACCGACACGCTGAATCCGGAAGCTGTCGCCGCGCGGATCGCCGCCATATTGGAGGATCAGTCTCGGTGAGATGCCTGCGGCGTCGGTGACCTTTGTCAGGTTTGAAAATGGCAAATTATGAACTGTGAATTACAGAAGAGATATAAATGGATAAATTAAAGATGGCAACGCCCGATTTATCTGAGCTTAACCATAATCCACAATTACGTATTCGTAATTCAACGGCGGAATTTTTGATTTTCACCAGTCAGGCTGGCGAAGATGATATTGAAGTTCGTGTCGAAGATGAAAACGTCTGGCTTACTCAAAAGCTCATTGCCAAGCTCTTTGGCGTTGAGGTCAATACGATTAACTATCACCTGAAGGAAATATTTAATACCGGGGAACTGCAATCTGAGGCAACTATTCGAAAATTTCGAATAGTTCAAAACGAAGGGACCCGTGAAGTTACCCGAAAAATCGAACATTATGGTTTGCAGGGTATCATTGCCGTTGGTTTTCGGGTCAATTCAGAACGAGCTACTCATTTTAGAAAATGGGCAGGGCAAGTTTTAAAAGATTTTACACTTCGTGGATATGTTCTCGATAATATTCGCCTCAAAAATGGTGCATTTCTAAGCAACCAATATTTCAAGGATTTGATTCTTGAAATTCGTGATATCAGGGAAAGCGAGCGTAATTTTTATCAGCAGATTACTGATATATACGCCACCGCACTCGATTATGATCTGCATTCACCTACAACAAAAACATTTTTTGCGACAGTCCAAAATAAAATGCATTTTGCCACCCACGGTCACACTGCTGCTGAACTTATTGTGAATCGTGTCAATCATCAAAAAGATTTTATGGGTCTTACGACATGGGAAAAAGCTCCCGAAGGAAAAATATTAAAATCAGATGTTGTGATTGCGAAAAATTATCTGAATGAAAAAGAGATCAAGTTTTTAAATAGAATTGTCACTATGTACCTCGATTATGCAGAAAATCAGGCAGAACGGGGTATTCCCATGACCATGAATGACTGGGCAGATAAGTTGAACGCTTTTTTGAAATTTAATGACGCAGAAATCTTGCAGGACGCAGGCAAAGTAACCGCTGAGATAGCCAAATCGTTTGCCGAAAGCGAATTTGAAAAATACCGACCTATTCAAGACCGGCTTTTTGAGTCTGATTTTGACCGGGAAATAAAAAAGCTGTTGGACGGGAATAACGGGGCATGAGGGTCACAATTCTTGACAAAAACATGAAGACTCTGTCAGAAGTTGGGACGTGACTCTCTGTCGACTCACCTGTTGATAAATACCAATAAATATTATAAATTGCCATTATAACGGCATTGATGGAGGCCATCTCATGCAAAAAAATACCAGTGTTACGCTTGGCAAACACTACGAAAATTTCATTTCTCAGCAGGTTGCCCAGGGACGTTTTGGTTCAGCAAGTGAGACAATCCGTGCCGGCCTGCGGCTTTTGGAAGAACGGGAGACCAAACTGTCCTTGCTACGCCGTGCGCTTATTGAGGGCGAAGAAAGCGGCACGGCAGATTATTCGCTCAAGAGCGTACTTGCTGAGCTTGACGATGACAGCTCCCACTGATGTCCTCTTTTACCCTCACGAACATGGCGCTGGCTGATTTGAAAGAGATCGGTCGTTTCACACAAACCCGTTGGGGGCGTGAACAGCGCGACCTCTATCTGAAAATGCTGGACATTTCATTCCAGCAGTTGGCTGCCAACCAGCTGAAAGGGAAAGATTGCAGTGAGCTTCGAATTGGCTACCGGAAGTTGAATACTGGTAGCCATGTGATTTTCTATCGTCAAACTCTTGCCGATACGATTGAGATTGTCCGTGTTCTGCACAGACATATGGATATTGAAACGCAACTTTCTGAGTTTTAATACGGGAAGTGTCCCTATTTACTTCGAGGTGGTTATTCTCTTTGGGGAAACTGGACAGTGATTCCGGAAACACATTCTAAACTCTCAACACGGAGGAACAGCCCCCAGATAGATACCAAGGGGCTGTTTTCTTTTGGGGAATCATGAGATAAGTGTTATTGTTTGCGATGCTAAGTTTGTCTGTCTTTTCATATCCTTAGGGGGATTATGGCCATTCCGAATTACCAATTCCTGATGTTGACGCTGCTCTCTTTCGCCGCCGATCGTGAAGAGCATTCTGTAGGAATTTGTCCATGAGCCTCATCAAGTCAAAAAAACGTGTTGCTGACCACGGGGAGGTGTTCACACCCGCGTGGATGGTCGAGGCGATGCTCGACCTCGTCAAAGGCGAGTCCGAGCGCATTGATTCGCGCTTTCTGGAGCCAGCGTGCGGGAGCGGAAACTTCCTTGTCCGGGTTTTGCAGCGCAAGCTCACTGCGGTCGAACTCAAATTCGGAAAGTCCGACTTTGAAAAACGGCACTACGCTCTTCTTGCGCTGATGTGCGCTTACGGCATTGAGCTCTTGGCGGATAACATTGCCGAGTGTCGCGCGAACATGTTGGATATCTTCGGTGACTACCTGAATATCGATGAGTCGGATGACCTCTATCGAGCTGCCTTCTTTGTCCTTTCGCAAAACCTCATTCACGGTGACGCCCTGACGATGCTCACCCAGGATGGCCAACCGATCACTTTCGCCGAGTGGGGCTACCTCGGCAAGGGCAAGTTTCAGCGGCGCGATTTTCGTCTGGACACCCTCTCCCAGATGTCATCTCTCAGCGAGGAGGGTACGCTCTTCGCGCATCTTGGTAAACACGAAATTTTCAAGCCAGCCAGAATCTACCTGCCGCTGTCGGTGAGTGACCTGGCTGCTCTGGGGGGAGAGTGAAGTATGACGAAGATTGACGCAAAAGCCCCGGCAAGACGCCTTATGTCGAGGGGTGGGTTAATTATGGCGGATTCGCCACAGTTGGAAACGGGGGTTTCTGATGAGCAAGAACAGCCAGATTGTTGTGTTAAATGAAACCATCCGCATCCAGAGGATTGATCAGGATGATTTTATTTCTCTGACGGATATCGCCAAGTTCAAGAATGCCGATGATCCGAGGTTTGTCATCCAGAACTGGATGCGTACGCGTTCATCCATCGAATTCCTGGGTATTTGGAAGATGTTGAATAATCCGAATTTTAACCGTGTCGAATTCGATACGGTTAAAAATCAATCCGGCAGCAAGGGGAACAAAACAATTGAGTCATTCTGCGCGGAGCATTTCGTGTCATTCTGCGCGAAGCATTTCGTGTCATCCTGCGCGAAGCATTTCGTGTCATCCTGCGCGGAGCATTTCGTGTCATCCTGCGCGGAGCATTTCGTGTCATCCTGCGCGGAGCATTTCGTGTCATCCTGCGCGAAGTCGCAGGATCCAGAATCTATTCTGGCAGGTGTGCAATGACGAAACAGGCTTTTGTGTATATTCTTGCCAGTAAGAAAAATGGCACCTTGTACACTGGCGTTACCAGTAATCTGGAGCAGCGCATATACCAGCACAAGCATCATCTGCTTGAGGGGTTCACCAGCAAATATGATGTGACTCGTTTGGTCTGGTTCGCCCACGGCGATGATATTGCCTCGGCAATACGTCTTGAGAAGAAGATCAAGAACCGAAACAGGCAATGGAAGATTGACCTGATTGAAAAGAGCAACCCGGACTGGGTTGACCTGGCTGCAGACTGGATCGATTCTGGACCCTGCGACTTCGCGCAGGGTGACAAGTCTGACTTCGCGCAGGGTGACAAGTCTGACTTCGCGCAGGGTGACAAGTCTGACTTCGTGCAGGATGTCACAATACATCCTGTCATTCCGCGCGCAGTCGCGGAATCCATTGCACGTAATGACGATGGGGAGTGCCTATGAACAGCGTCGCCGGCCCGAGACAGGTCAGTTTTTCCCTTCGTGGGCGCAACCCTGACGTATTGACCTGCATTGCGAACCTCTCAAATGATGAGGTGTTCACGCCGCCCGAGTTCGCCAACCGGATGCTCGATACCCTCGCCGAGGCGTGGGCGACTGCCCATAATGGCGCGAACATCTGGGCGGACAGTTCGGTGCGGTTCCTCGACCCGTTCACAAAATCGGGAGTGTTTTTGCGTGAGATCACCAGTCGGCTTACCAAAGGTCTGGCAGTCGTAATTCCGGACCTTGAGGATCGCGTTGAACATATTTTGACCAACCAGGTGTACGGTATCGGTATCACGCATCTCACCAGCCTGCTGGCACGCCGGAGCCTGTACTGCTCGAAGCACGCCTGTGGACAGCACTCCATTGCCAGATCCTTTACGAGTGACACAGGCAACATCTGGTTTGAGCGCGTTGAGCACACATGGGCCAGCGGAAAATGCACGTTCTGCGGTGCCAGCCAGTCGGAACTGGACCGGGGCAAAGGGCTAGAAACCCACGCCTACGCACTCATTCACACTGACAACATCAAGACTCGGATGGCCGAGTTGTTTGGAGACGATATGCAGTTTGACGTGATCATCGGCAATCCGCCGTACCAGTTGGACGATGGCGGATACGGAACGAGCGCCGCGCCCATCTATCAATTATTCGTAGAGCAAGCAAAGGCTTTAGAGCCACGCTACCTGTCGATGGTTATCCCTGCCCGCTGGTTTGCCGGGGGCAAGGGGCTGGATGAGTTTCGAGAGTCGATGCTCAGCGACGACCGCCTGCGCTCAATTGACGATTATCTCAGCGCAGCGGACGTTTTTCCAGGGGTGGGTCTCAAGGGGGGAGTTTGTTACTTTCTTTGGGATCGGGACAATCCCGGCCAATGCCGCGTCACCACTCATTTCAAGGACTGGCCTGATTCGACGGCCTGCCGTCAGCTGCTTGAAGAGGGGGTGGACGTGTTTATCCGCTTCAATGAAGGTCTGTCGATCCTCAAGAAGGTCGCTGCTGTCGAAAATGGGGAAACCCACTCGCTTTTGCTACCAGAAAACAAGCGTTTCGACCAATTAGTCAGTTCCCGAAAGCCATTCGGGCTAGAGACAACGTTCAAGGGCAAGGTTGCCAAGAGCGCCGGTGACGTAATGGTTTATCAGAACGGCGGTAAGGGACACGTTGCTAGAAGCACAATTTCGTCTAACACGCACCTCATTGACAAGTGGAAGATTTACGTTGGCCGGGCTGCTCCTGGCACCGGCAACAAAGACACCTATCCGCACAAAATTATCAGCACACCATTCCTCGGGGAACCGGGCAGCATTTCTTCAGAGACCTATCTCTGCATCGGCCCGTTCGACTCGAAGAGTGAGGCAGAAAGTGCTTTGTCCTACCTTTCTTGCCGGTTGACGCGCCTCCTGATTCTTCTACACAAACCATCCCAAGACACCACGCGCAAGGTCTATACCTTTGTCCCCACGCAAGATTGGGACAGGAAATGGACAGCCGAGGACCTCTACGCGAAATATGACATCTCAGTAAGTGAAATTGCGTTCATCGAGAAGGTTGTTCGCCCGATGGAACTACAGTGGAGCCTCTGAGGATGACTAAGGCTATCGAAGAAATCCTCGCGCCCAAGCCAGAAGCTCGGCCACGCATTTACGCCTACTCGATTGACGACCCGGCACACAAGGGCCTCCTCAAGGTGGGCCAGACGACGCGCAACGTGAAGCAGCGCGTCGCCGAGCAGGTGAAGACGGCCGCCATCAAGAACTACACGATAGAACTAGACGAGTCCGCCGAGCGCGACGATGGCACGATTTTCACCGATCACCAGGTGCGCGTGGCGCTCGCCAGGAAGGGCTTCGAAAACACCGAGTTGGAATGGATGCGCTGCTCGGTCGCCGATGTGCGGACGGTGCTTACCGAACTCCGGATCGGCCAGGTACTTACCGGCACCCACCACGAAACATTCCCGATGCGCCGCGAGCAGATCGAGGCGGTAAACAAGACACACGCCTACTTCCATTCGATATGGACCGAGGAGATGCACGCGGTCCCGCGCTTCCTCTGGAACGCCAAGATGCGTTTCGGCAAAACCTTCACCACTTACCAATTGGCCAAAAAACTCGGGGCCAAGCGGGTGTTGGTCGTCACTTTCAAGCCTGCCGTCGAAGATGCGTGGCAGACCGATCTTGAGAGTCATGTTGATTTCGACGGCTGGCAATACCTTTCACGCTCTTCCGGCAGCGACCCGACCCAGATTAACAACAAGAAGCCAGTCGTCTATTTTGGTTCCTTCCAGGATCTGCTTGGCCGGGACAAGGCTGGCAATATCAAGCCGAAGAACGAATGGCTCCACGCGGTGAATTGGGATCTTGTGGCGTTCGACGAGTACCACTTCGGGGCCTGGCGCGAGACCGCCAAGGAGCTGTTCGAAGGCGAGGAGGAAGCCGTCGCGAAGCAGGAGGCCAAGCTCGAATACGCCGCCGATTTGGAGGATGTGAACGAAGACCTCACCGTGCTCTCGGAGAAGGAAACAGAGTTCCTGCCTATTACTACCAAGGCTTATCTGTACCTCTCCGGCACGCCGTTCAAGGCGCTGGCGACCGGTGAGTTCATCGAAGAACAGATCTTCAACTGGACCTACACCGACGAGCAACGCGCCAAGGAGGAGTTCGCCACCCGGCACCCAGGCCAGCGCAACCCCTACGGTGCGTTGCCGCAGATGCGGCTGCTGACCTATCAGATGCCGGATGAACTTCTCGCCATCGCGAGTGGCGGCGAGTTTGACGAGTTTGATCTTAACACTTTCTTCGAGGCCTCGGGCACGGGTAAAGAGGCTCAATTCAAGCATAAGAGCGATGTGCAGAAGTGGCTGGACATTATCCGTGGTGGGTACGCGACCAAATCGGTTGAACATCTGAAGACGGGTACGCGGCCACCGTTTCCGTATTCGGATGTGCGCCTGCTCCCTTACCTGCAACACTCATTCTGGTTCCTGCCCAACGTCGCGGCCTGTCATGCGATGGCAAACCTGCTGACCGAGAAGCACAATGTCTTCTGGCACGATTATTCAGTGGTCGTTGCCGCCGGTGTCTCGGCGGGTATCGGCCTGGAGGCCTTGCCTCCCGTGCGCAAAGCCATCGGGAGTGGATTTGAGACCAAGACCATCACACTGTCGTGTGGCAAGCTCACCACCGGCGTGACCGTGGCGCAATGGTCATCCATCCTGATGCTGCGCAATCTCAAGTCGCCCGAAACCTACTTTCAAGCCGCATTCCGGGTGCAGTCGCCTTGGTCGATCAAGAACCCTAACGGTGACAACCCGAACGAAGAGGAAATCCTCAAGCCCGTCTGCTTCGTGTTCGATTTCGCTCCCACCCGCGCATTGCGGCAACTGTCCGAATACGGGATCGGACTCTCGCCTAACGAACCGAACCCGGAGAACGCCGTCAGGGATCTCGTCTCCTTTTTGCCAGTGCTTGCCTACGACGGTGCCAACATGACGCAGATCGACGCCGGCGGCATCCTCGATATCGCCATGTCGGGCACCTCGGCCACACTGCTGGCCCGCAAATGGGAGTCGGCGCTGCTGGTGAACGTGGACAACGACACCCTGCGCCGCGTCTTTGACAATCCCGAAGCAATGGCTGCTGTGGAGCGTATAGAGGGCTGGCGCGCGCTCGGCGACAACATCATCGAGACGATCATTAACAAGAGCGACAAGGTTAAGGACCTCAAGAACAAGGCCAAGACCGGCGAGTTGACGGCGAAGGAGAAGAAGGAGCTGACTGCGGAGGAGAAGGAATACAAGTCCAAGCGCAAGCTCGTTCAGGAGAAACTGATCAAATTCGCCACGCGCATCCCCGCGTTCATGTACCTGACCGACTTCCGCGAGAACACCCTTCAGGATGTCATCACCAAGCTCGAACCGGATTTGTTTTTAACGGTCACTGGTCTGACAGTGAAGGGCTTCCACCTGCTCGTGCGCCTGAAGGTATTTAACACTGAGCAGATGAACCAGGCCGTCTTTGCGTTCCGCCGCTACGAAGATGCCTCTCTCCGCTACACTGGAATTGAGAGCCACGAAGGGCTTCGCCATTATGGGCTGTATGACACGGTGGTGGCGAAGGAGTGAGAGGACAGCGCAACACAATTAACGGTATCTGGCGCAGATCGACCGATTTATTGCTGAGTGTGTGGGGGGCCAATTAAATGAAAAAAAAAGATCCGACAGCAGAAAAATTCCTGCTCTATATCGACATTCTTGGCTTCACGGAGATGGCGATCAAAGAGCCACGCAAGGTCGAACGGATTTTTGCGACGATTGACAGCTTGAACGTGCACCTGCATGGGGCATTCAAGACCATCGTGTTTTCAGATACTATTTTGGTATACAACAATCAGCTTGCGGTGACTGACGAGAAAAAGAATTACCTGGTCTGGTATCTCATCGAGTTTGCCGAGGATCTGCATCACCGCCTGACGGGGCAAGATGTCTATTTCAGAGCGATCATTACGTCCGGAAAATTCAAGCATTATCAGCTTGAGAATGTGGAATGTTTTTTCGGCCAGGCCCTCGTCAACGCCTACCTGCAAGAGAAGAACATCCCGGCAATTGGGCTGTTCATTGATGCGGCGTGCAACGCCCATAATGAATACTTCCGGGTTGAGTCGTTCGGGAATGGTCTGTCTTTCATCTACCTCAATCGCGCCCTTGAATCACTCCACGAAATGAGCGGCGGCAAGTATCCGGTTCTCGACCCTTCGATTCTGGCGATGGGATTCCCATATTTGCCATGGCAGGTTCGTTTCCTCAAGGACATCTACCAGCAGATGCGTACTCACAAAGACGCAAAAGTCAGGAGCAAGTCTCTTGCCACCTGGGATTTTTACAAGCGCCGCTACGATACGATGTTGACAGTCCTGGAGCAGGGAGGATTTGCTTTGTCGAGCTTGGTCAACGACTCATGGTTTGCCGAGGAAGTAAAGGCCATGGAACGGGATATCCGCGACTTCAAACGGAGCAGGGGACCCCAAACAAAGCAATGATAATTTCTTGAAGCAAAGAAAAAAACAACTGCTATGATAGGAAAATGACAGATATGAAACCAGCACAGAAAATCGCCATCAATATCGACGAACAATTCCCCCAGTTGTCGCAGGCCCCTGTAATCGAGGCGGTCTTGGATATTCGGGCGCACGCTAGTCAGCCCTTCGAGGAAGAGACTGTACGTCAGGCTCTCGAACCACGACTCGCAGACTTTCGGTTTCTGGATTCACATCGGGAATTCGAGCATGAATTGAGAATTGCGGCGGGTAGCAACCCGGAACAATGTGTACGCGATCTGGGGTGGAAAGGTCTGCGTTTTCAGTCCGACGATCAAAAGAAGATTGTGCAATTCAATCGAGATGGATTTGTTGCCAGTCGTCTGGAACCTTACCCGGACTGGACCACTTTCGCCGAAGAAGGCTTCGACCTCTGGCGGATTTTTTGCGACATTGCCCGTCCTGTCGAAATCAACCGGTTGGGGTTACGTTATATCAATCGCATCGAGTTGCCAATCGATGACCCAAAGTTGAGCGACTATGTGAAGAATCCACCCCAGCCACCTGAAGGGCTGAATCTGCCTTACATGGGCTTTATGCACCATGAAACCTATGCTGTACCTGGCCACGCTTACGCCATCAATTTTATTCGCACGATTCAGCCGGCTGACCCTGACACAGGCAGAGGACCGGGGCTGATTCTTGACATTGATGTCTTTACCACGACGGGAGTAGCCTTTCCGACGGATGAACTCGCTCGCTGCTTCGCAGAAATGCGCTGGTTGAAAAATAAGATCTTTTTTGGCACAATCACAGAGAAAACCTTGGAGAACTTGCGATGAGCTTTGCCATGACATATCCAGCTAACCGTTACGCCAGTACCTTGACCGTATCATCGAGAGCGTCCAGCGAAACCTCGCGCTTCATCAGCCAGAAATCAGAAGAAAGCGTCAGGTTGCTGAAAAGCTCCTTGACTTTCGGTTGTCTGGGGAAAAAGACCGATGATGAGCTTTGGCTGCAATTTGTGGAGTGTCGCGAGGGCAACTGGGATGGTCATGGAGCTGAGCCGGTGGCCGAGGAGACATATCAATTTGCGGCGCAGTTCCTCAAGGCTCTTCCACTGGGCGCCCCCAATCCTGAGCTTGGCGCAGAAGCCGATGGCCACTTGACGATGGAATGGTATCGGTCTCCACACCGAACCCTCTCGGCCAGTATCAGCCCCGAGGGGGAACTCCACTACGCGGCCCTGATCGGCGGCAGTAAGGCTTACGGCACCGAACCCTTCTTTGGTGAAATTCCCGAAGCCATCATGAACCTGATCCATCGCGTTATGGCCCGATGAAAGGTGCTGACACAATGCCGCCGGTTGCCGATGACGAGCTCTTGTCTCGGTTCGTGCTGCACAAATCGCATATCCGCCATGATCAGACCTTGAAGGCTGATCCATTTATCCCCCACCCCCATGCGGATCTCTCCGTGACCAGGCATCTGGGTCTTGACGATAATGCTCTCTGGGACATTGCCGAAAATGTTGCCCGGCAGATCGGAAAGACTCTTTACGGCAGAGCAGAAAATCATACTGCCACATACCAGGGCCATCAACTGACTGTGGTTGCTGCACCGGTTCCAGGCAACCGGAATCATGCCAATGTCACCGGCTGGCCATCGGAAAAACCCGCACAGAAGATGATCGCCTTGCAGATTGCAGCCAATTCCCACTTCGTTTCACGCTGAACTTGAAAATCAGGACAAGGGGGGCTGAAATTGCATTGAAAAAAACCCCATCCAGCGGGAATTGAGCAAATTGAACGGCGGTTCGGGCAATCGGGATTTGCAACCGCAAACGGAATACGGATCTTCCGCAAAGTCTGACTGAAACGTCTCCAACGTGGAGCAAGGCGCAGATCCCGCCCCAACGAAGCGGACATTGCCCCAGCTAAGCTTCCGCACGCGCAGGTGACGTTAATTCAGATCAACAAAGCGTGATTGTTCGGATAATCCATGTTAAACTCCTCTAGTTAAAGGGGCTCGGCATCGGGCTATCAAGAAGTTATCCCCCGAAGTTTTTATGGACAGGAATTACGTTTTTTCGCCGCGATAGCGGTTTATTTCTACGACAGGAGGAAGTGATGGCGAGTATCAAGGGAACCCTGACTGAACAGAACCTGCTCAAGGCGTTTGCCGGAGAGTCGCAGGCGCGCAATCGTTATACCTATTTTGCTTCGGTGGCCAAAAAAGAAGGATACGAGCAGATTTCGGCACTGTTTCTTGAAACTGCGGATAATGAAAGGGAGCATGCGAAGCGCTTTTTCAAGTTTCTTGAGGGAGGGGATGCCGAGATCACGGCGACCTATCCGGCGGGGAAAATCGCGACGACGATTGAGAATCTGAAAGCCGCTGCGGCTGGCGAGAAAGAGGAACATTCTCAGCTTTATCCGGGATTTGCGCGGGTTGCCGCCGCAGAGGGTTTTCTTGATGTTGCCGCCGCGTTTGAGCGTATTGCCGCCGTTGAAGTCGAGCACGAAGAACGTTATCTGCACCTGATCAGGAATATTGAGACCGGGCAGGTTTTTCGTAAAGGGGGGACGGAGCGCTGGAAATGCCGTAACTGCGGCTATGTCCATGAAGGGGCGAGCGCTCCGGATGCATGCCCGGCCTGTTTGCACGGTCAGAATTACTTCGAGATCAAGGAAGTGAACTACTAGTTTTCAGCGATGATCGTTGGACCGGAGGGGATGATGGAAAATCAGGCGCATGAATCCTGCCCCGAAAGGGGGGTTGCGCGAGCAATGGCCCGGCTGGAAATTCCTGACTGAGTCTTTTTCTGGAGGAGGATTGCTATGCAAAAAGGGAAATGGCAGTTGGCGCTACTGATCATCCTGGTGCTGAGTTGGGGATCAGGGTCGGTGGCGTTCGCGATTTGTTGATCAATAAAACAGACGAGAGGGGGGAAGGAGTTTACTCATGGATACCCCGCCGGTTTTTAATCGCCGAAGGTCGTCTTTGCCCGGTCTTTTTTTCAGTGCCTTCTGCTTGCTCTGCCTGGTGTTCACGTTGTCCAGCTGCAAAAATGAACCGCAACCGGTGGCCGTTGATTTGAGCAAGCGGGCCACTGTTTCCACGCAACCGGGACAGTTCAACCTCCGCGCCGAGACTATCAACCTCGGCATCGGTTCGATGATCACTCCCCGTGAAGGGTACACCTATTACCGCCGGTTGGCCGATTATCTGGAGAAGAAGTTGGGGCAGCCAGTCAAAATCATCGACCGCGGCACTTATCAGGAGTTCAACGACCTGCTCGCCAGTGGGGGGCTTGATCTGGCCTTTGTCTGCGGGGGGCCTTACGTGCTGGGCCATGAGAAGTTCAATCTGCAATTACTGGTCGTGCCGGAAACTCCCGGTGGCGAAACTGTTTACTTTTCATATTTGATTGTGCCGCAGGGGAGTTTTGCAACATCGCTCAATGATCTGCGGGGCAAAAAATTCGCTTTTACCGATCCGCAATCACATACCGGCAGCATGGTGCCAACCTACATGTTGGCCGAGCGTGGTGAAACCGCTGAAAAGTTTTTCAGCACGGTTGTCTATACCAATGCGCATGACAAGTCGATTCAGGCGGTTGCCAGCGGGGTGGTTGACGGGGCTGCGGTGGACAGCCTGATCTACGATTATCTGGCCGTGGCCAATCCTGAACTGGTGGATAAGGTCAGGATTGTTTCCAGATCGGAACCGTACGGGATTCCACCGGTGGTGGTGCGACCGGATCTTGCGGAGACGGTGCAGACGCGGTTGCGGAATGTGCTGCTGACCATGCACAATGACCCGGAAGGGCAGAACATTCTTGACGGGATGATGATCAAACGTTTTGTGCTGTCGAACGATGCAGCCTACGACGGTATCCGGCGGATCGAACGGGGTGCCCGGCCACGCACCGGGGAACAGTGATTTATGTCCAGATATTTATCATTGCGCGCGAAGCTGGTGGTATTGACCTTCGCGCTGCTGACCGGTTTCAGTATTGTCGTCGGCGTTTATCTCAAGGCACATTTTGCTGATCAGCTGTTGCAGGAGCTGCTCAAACGCGGCGTTTCGATTGCGCAGCTGCTCAGCACGCTCAGTGCCAACGCTTTTATCGAAGGCGACACCCTCTATCTGGATTATCTGGCAAAGGATCAGCGGCAGGGCGAAGAAGATATTGACTATATCCTCATGCTGGGGCCGCACGGCGAAGTCCTGGCCCATTCCTTTGCCGGCACTTACCCCGTTGATCTGCCGACAGTCAATCCGTTGCCGGAGGGACAGACCCAGAGTCTGGCGCGGGTCGATCTTGGTGGAGCGGAGCTGATTTACGATATTGCGGTCCCGGTGCTTGACGGGGGACCCGGCACTATTCATCTGGGGCTCTCCGCCGCCACGCTGAACGATGCGGTCAACAGTCTGGTGGTGAAGATTTTGGCGGCAATCGCCCTCACCGGGGTGTTCGCCATGGGGGTTGCTCTCGTTGCCAGTCGGCAGATAGCGCGACCGATTACGCGTCTGACCCAGGCGGTCAAGGCGTTGGCGGGTGGCGCGCGCAGCTTGTCATTGCCGGTGGTGGTGCAGGATGAGGTCGGTCAGCTGATCACTGCGTTCAACATGATGGTCGAGGAGCTGGGGCGGGCTGAACAGCGGCTTGTGCATCAGAAACAATTTCTGGAGACGTTGCTCGACGACATCCCTGTGCCGGTATTCTATAAAGATCAGCAAGGCAAGATGCTGGGGTGCAATCGCGCTTATTGTGATTTCTGGGGGCATGACAAGGCATATGTGATTGATCGTGAGGCGGTGGATCTCTACACCGTGGCGGAGGCAAAAGTTCATCTGCTCAAAGATGCCGAGGTCCTGCGTGGGCAAGAGCCGGTGCGCTATGAACTGGAGGTCAAGGGGGCTGACAACCAATGTCGGCAGATCGTTTTTCACAAGGCTCCTTTTGTTGATCAGGACAATTTTCTGGCCGGGATTGTCGGGGTGATGCTCGATATCACCAAAGAACGGCGGGCGGAAGAGTTTCAACGTGAATTCGTATCGACCGTTGCTCACGAATTTCAGACGCCGCTGGCGACGATCATCGGTTTCGCCGAGCTGTTGTTGCAAGGGGTACTCGATGAGAAAACGACGCGGGAATCTTGCCAGGCGATTCTCGGCAAGGCGGAAGGGCTCTCCGGTATGGTCGATGAGCTGCTCGATTTGACCTGCATCGAAACCGGCCGAACGATCAGTGTCCAGACGCAGGAGATTGATCTGCAACCGGTTCTGGTCGAGGCGGTGGAGAATTTTCGCGCCGGATGCCCGGATCACGAACTGACCGTGAATATCCCCGGCGGGCCATTGAGGGTTGCTGCCGATCGCGACCGGCTGATTCAGGTGGTGGATAATCTGCTTGACAATGCCGTCAAGTATTCGCCGCCGGGAACACCGGTTGCGTTCGACGTTGTGACCGAGGAACAAAAAGTGTGTATTGCCGTCGCGGATCATGGCATCGGCATGACTGAAGAGCAACGCAAGCATCTGTTTGAAAAGTATTACCGTGCCAATACCGCCAATACCGCTCCGTCCGGAACCGGGTTGGGATTGTACATCTGCAAGGCAATCATCGATGCCCATGGCGGAGATATTCACGTCGAAAGTTCTGTCGATCACGGAACCACGGTCACGGTTTGTTTGCCTAGTACCCTGTCTGAGAATGAATGACCGGCTGCAAACCCAGCTGTTTGACTCATATTTCAGCTCCTTTTTGCCCCATAGCTACGGCTATGAGGCTGCAAATGAGCTGAAATCTGCCCTCAAACTTCTGGATTTTCGCTGCGGCCCTTATTCCCGGACAGGCTCCTCGGACACGACCGGAGACGCAATGACCGACGTTTTCCGGTTTATCGTATGCCGACGGGTGTTGCTGTGAAGCTGCCGCAACCGCTGATTGCAGGGCGTTTATTGCGTCGTTACAAACGCTTTTTTGCTGATGTTGAACTGGCTGACGGGCGCATCGTGACCGCGCACACGCCAAATACTGGTGCGATGACGCAATGCGCGATCCCCGGCCACGAGGTACTGCTCTGCGCAAACGACAACCCGCGGCGCAAACTGAAGTTCACCCTGGAACTGATCCGCGTCAACGGCTCCTGGGTTGATACCAATACCCAGCGGAGTAATCGCGTGGTCGAAGAGGCGCTACGCGCCGACCAGATCCCCGAACTGACCGGCTATGAGGTGACTCCTGAGTATCCCTTCGGCGACAGCCGTCTCGATTTTCTCCTCAGCGGGGAGCAGGGCAAGGCGCTGGTCGAGGTCAAAAACGTGACGTTATGTTGCCACGCGACGATCGCGTGTTTTCCCGATGCGGTGACCGTGCGCGGACAGAAACATTTACGTGAACTGCTGATGGCAGTTACCGGTGGCTATCGGGCGATCATCTTTTTTCTGGTTCAACGTGCTGAAGCGACGGCTTTTTCACCGGCCGATTCGATCGACCCGGAGTATGGGCGCCGGTTACGCCAGGCGGTGGCTGGTGGGGTCGAGGTGCTGGCTTATCGCACGCTGGTGAGTGTGACGGAATGTCGCCTTGAGCAGCGCATGCCGGTACAGCTGTGAGGGGCAGGTACTATCCCTCCTGCTCTGGAGTGTGTTGCGGCAAGCGGGGCGCTTTGTCGATCATTTCCGGGGATTCGATCGGTTTGCCCGATGCGGCACCGAGTTCCTGGAATTTGCGCGCCGTGACCAGCACGCGGCTTTCGAGCGATGCAACGGTTTTGTTGTAGGCATCGACCGCCCGGTCGAGACCGCGCCCGAGTCCGCCGAAGTGCCCGGCAACCACGACGATCCGCTCGTAGAGTTCTTTCCCCAGGTCACTGATCACCTGCGCATTCTCCGCCAACTGTTCCTGCCGCCAACCGTAGGCGACCGCGCGGAGGAGTGCAATCAGGGTGGTCGGGGTTGCCAGCAGCACTTTGCGCTCTACGCCGAACTCGATCAACCCCGGATCCTGTTCGAGTGCGGCAGAGAAAAAGGTTTCCCCCGGCAAGAACAGGACGACGAACTCGGGGGTCGGTGCGAATTGATCCCAATAGTTTTTTTGTGACAATTTGTGCAGGTGGTCGCGGATCTGTCGGGCGTGATCGCGCAGCAAACCAATCTTTTGGGCCTCTTCGTTACATTCCAGCGCCGCGAGATAGGCCATCAGTGGGGCCTTCGAGTCGATGACGATATTTTTGCCATTGGGCAGCTTGACGATCATGTCGGGGCGCAGGCGACTTTCTCCGGCGGCGGTTGCCTGCTCGACAAAATCGCAGAAATTGACCATCCCCGCCATCTCCACCACCCGCCGCAGCTGGATTTCGCCCCAGCGACCGCGCACATTCGGTGCCCGTAATGCCTTGACCAGGTTGGCGGTTTCTCCTTCCAGCTTTGCCTGTGTGGTCAGCAATGATTTAATCTGCTCATCTAGGCGGGTGTAAGCCTGGGTGCGCACCTGCTCCAGTTGCTGGATTTTGCCGTCAACCTTGATCAATGATTCCTGCAACGGTTTCACCAGCTGGTCGATCGATTGGCGGCGTGAATCGAGATCCACGCGGGCGCTGTCCTGAAACTTTTCGAGTGTCGATTGTGCCAGTTGCAAAAACGATTGATTGTTGCTCTTGAGGGCTTCGGCGGAAAGGGCCTTGAAAGCGTTTTGCAAAGAACTTTCGGCATTTTCAAGCAGGCGCAGTTTTTCCCCCGACAGTTTATGTTCTTCCTCAAGGCGGGTCGTCAGTTCGGCAATCATCGCCTGACGGTCGCCGTTTTCCTGGCGCAACCCGGCCTCTTGCTGTGCGTACTGTGCCAGACGTTGATTAAGTCGCTGGTGTTCTGTTGTCGCGCCGTTCAGGCGCTCACGCAGGGTTGCCAGTTCGATACCGAGCCCCCGGCGCTCATCTTCGCGTGCTGCGGTTACTCTGCTCTTGAGCAATAACCAGACCAGTCCGCCGCCGAGCAGCAGCCCGCCGCCGAGGGACACCCCCGTAGTGAACAGTTCGCTATTCATCAATCCTCCCGCGTGAATTTGACGCTCAGCATAGCAATCCTTGCCGCCCGATTGCAAATAAAAGAGCTATCACTTTACGCGCCATGACCAGCCTGGAGTTCGCCGCAAAATCCCCAAAAAAAGCCGCGAAGAAAAGCTTCACGGCGGGGGAGTGTTGTATGGTGAAAAAGGAAATTCAGCAACCGAAGATCAATTTAAGCATCGCTTTAAGCTGGTTTTCGCGGAATGGTTTGCTGAGGTTGGTGGCTGCGCCGGCGGCTTTTGCCTCGGCCAGTTTATCCGTGTCGTTTTCGGAAGTCAGCACCACCATGGGGACGAACTTCGTCAGGGATAAATTTTTAGCCTTTTTCAAAAATTCGATACCGTCCATAACCGGCATCGACAGATCGGTAATGATCATGTCGAATTGAACATACTCGGCCAGTTTAAATCCTTCTTGTCCGTTGGTGGCTTCAACGACGTTGTAGCCTTCATTCTTGAGCATGTCGCCAAGGATTGCACGCACGGAAGGGGAATCATCAACGATCAGAATGGTTTTTTCTTTCATGATCACCTGTACTTATTGTTTCATATATGGGACAAAAGAGGCTGTTTGTTCAGCGCGAACACTGTAGCATGTATAGCATGAATGCGAAAAGAAGATATAGATTAAAATCTGATGAGGCTTAGCCCAGAGGAAGTTGCTGCAAGCGGTGAGAGAAGTTGTGCAGCGCCTCCTCAGACAAAACAAGGGGTGTTTCACAATGGCTGCAATAGCGGATTTTTCCCGGTGATATCGTGCGTAAATCGACCGCCATCCGGCGGCTGCATTTCGGACATGTGTAGTCGATGGCCAGTTCCATTACACTTCTCCTCTCACTGAAGTTCGCAGCGCCACTGTGACAGAAGGAAAAGGCAAATGCAATCAATATTTGTTTGTGTTAACCAGATTTATACGGGCGACGGAACCCGATCGATTCCGCCGCCCGTTAGGTTATCTGCTGCTCTGGATGTAGCGATAGAACTCTGAATCGGTCGATAATACCAGCCGTGAATTCCCCTTGATGGCCTTGCGATAGGCTTCCAGCGTGCGCGTCAGGGCGTAGAATTTAGCATCCTGATTGTATGCCGCGGCGTAGATCGCTGCGGCTTCGGCATCTGCCTGCCCCCGCAATTCAACGGCGGTGCGATAGGCCTCTGACTCGATGCGCTTGAGCTCTTTCTGCATCTGCCCGAGGATATCGGCTTTTTCCCCTTCCCCCTCGGAACGATACTGCGCCGCAACTTTTTTCCGTTCCGAAATCATGCGTTCGTAAACGCGTTGACGCACCTGTTCAACATAGTTGATCCGCTTGATCTGGACATCGATCAGGTCGATGCCGTAGTCGGGGGTGTTGGCGCGGGCCTTGTCAAGGATTCCGGCCAGAATTTCCTCTCGTCCGGTGAGGTCCTTGAGGGCAATAATATCGCCGTCGACATTGAAGGTCTCTTCAATTTCACCGGCGCTGGTCCGGTATTCACGGCCACGTACCAATTCTACCAGTAAATGGCCCGAGACTGCGTCGCGAACCACCGAGTCGATGATATCGTCAAGACGACTGAGGGCCCCGGTTTCGGTTGCGACGGTGGTGAAAAATTTCAGCGGATCGGAAATTTTCCAGCGCGCCGTGGTGTCGACCCAGATGTATTTTTTATCTTTGGTTGGTATCTGGTTCGGATCGCCGTCCCATTTGAGGATGCGTTTCTGAAAACGATGGATGTCTTGCACCAGCGGCAGCTTGAATTTCAGGCCGGCGTTGGTGACGACCTTGATCGGATCACCAAACTGGGTCACCAGCGCTTGTTCCCCCTCTTTGACGACATAAAGACCGCTTTGACCGACCATGACGACAATTATGGCCACAATAATCAGGAGTTGTTTTTTCATGATTTACCCCCTTTAAGTTCGCCGCGCAGCGGCAGGAGAGGGAGCGCTCCCGAACCTTTTTCGTCGATCAGGTAAAGCTCTTCAACTTGTGGCAGGACGTCCTCCATGGTTTCCAGGTAAAGGCGTTTGCGCATCACATCGGGAGCCTTGCGGTACTCTTTCAGCAGCGCGGTGAAGCGATCAGCTTCCCCTTTGGCCATATTGATGCGTTCCAGGGCGTACCCCTCGGCGTTAAGGATGGTGTTTTTTGCGACCCCTTTGGCTTTGGGGACTTCGCGGTTATATTGCTCGCGGGCCTGGAAAATAAGGCTCTCTTTCTGTTGCTCGGCCTCGTTGACTTCGTTGAATGCGGCCTTGACCGGATCAGGCGGGTTGACGTCCTGGAACTTGACTGTAACGATGCGCACACCGATGTCGTAATTGTTGAGCACTACCTGCAGGTTTTTCTCGATTGCGGCGGCGATTTGCGCCCGTTCGGTGGTCAGAACCTCGGTCACGTTTGAATTGCCGATGATGCGGCGGACGATCGCCTCGGCGACGTCACGGATTGTCTGTTCCGGGTATTTGATCTTGAACAGATATTTGTACGGGTCGGATACCTGATACTGAACAATCCATTCAATGTCACTTACATTGAGATCGCCGGTCAGGGTCAGTGATTCTTCGTCAAGGCCATTTTTGCTGTAGGTGCTGCGCACCCCTGCAGCGACGGTGCGAAAACCAAATTCCTCCTTGAGCACCCGACCGGTTTTCACGAGATAGACCTGGTCGACGCCGAGTGGAATCTTGAAGCGCAAGCCCGGCTCTGAGAAACCGATAAAACGTCCGAAACGCAGGACAACGCCAGTCTGCTCTGTGTCGACAGTGTAAAAGCTGGTATTGCCGACCAGAAACAACAAGAAAACCAGACCGATGAGCACAAATGTTTTGCGCCCTGGTCCTTTGCCGGTGAAGTGTTTACCAAGTTCCCGGACTTTTTTTTCGAACTGGTCGCCCGGAGGCTCCCATTTCCAGTCGTTCATGAATAACCCTTTCGTTTTAGCACCCTGTAACCCATAAGATTTCGAAAGATTGCGCAGGGCTTTGACGTGTCAGCAAGGCGCGATTTCTGTTGCCTGGCCGTCGCTAAGCTGCAGAAATCGGAACGTAGCTGACGCGGCAAAGAACAAGCAAGGTGCGAAAGATTATGGGTTACAGGGTGCTAGGCATTAATGGCGACATTTTAATCGCACACAAGCATAACACACCCAACCGGTGATGCAAGCAATTCCGGGTGCGATTTCAGATGCCAGCACCGGATGCGAGCAGGATGCTAGCCCTTGTTGATTGCGCTATAGTTATGGTAGGATCATCTCAGGCAGATTGCACGTGTTGTTAAACCGCTGCCCGTTACGGAGATAAGTTAGTGAGCAAGTCAATTCCCAGCAATGCAACCGGCGTTGATAGCCGGTCCCAAAACAAGGTTGGCTCCCCCCCCCTTTTTCAGGTGCTGCTGCACAACGACGACTACACCACCATGGAGTTTGTGGTTACGGTGCTGGAGACCGTTTTTCGCAAGTCACCCACCGAGGCTAACCGGATCATGTTGCATGTTCATGTCAAGGGGGCGGGGGTCTGCGGACATTATCCTTACGCAGTGGCTGAAACCAAGGTCGCCAAGGTCCATGCTCTGGCGCGCACCGAAGGTTATCCTTTGCGGTGCAGTCTCGAAGAGGTCTAGTCGATGTCGGAAATGTTCAGCCAGTCAGTGCAGATTGCTTTTTCTCTTGCGGTGCGTGAAGCTCAGCGGCGTCATCACGAATATCTGACCGCTGAACATGTGCTTTATGCCATCCTTTTTGAAGAGAGCGGGCAGGAGATCATTCGCGGCTGCGGTGGTGAAGTTGAGTCGTTGCGAACGCTCCTCGACGAGTTTCTTACCACCCAGCTGGAAGCCTTTCCCGAACACGAGGATGAGGTCGAGATCCCGGACCAGACTATCGCTCTGCAGCGGATTCTGCAACGCACCATTCTGCACATGAACTCCGCCGGTCAGCATGAGGTCGGACTTGGTGATGTGCTGGCAGCGATCATGGAAGAAAAGAACTCCCACGCCGCATGGTTTTTGCTCCAGCAGGGGATTACCCGGCTGGATGTCCTTGACTACATTTCTCATCGGGTGTCGAAAGCTTCGACCGGCGCGGTGGAGGCACCGGGGAGCGCAGCTCCTCCGGGAGAATCCGGGCCTGCCCCGGAAGGGGGCAAGGGTGGGGCGAAACGCGATCCGCTGGCGGCATTTACCGTCAACCTGGTGGCACGGGCCAGGGCGGGCAAGATCGACCCGTTGATCGGGCGCACCCGCGAATTGCAACGTACCGCCCAGGTGCTCTGTCGACGGCGCAAGAACAACCCGATCTTTGTCGGCGATCCGGGGGTGGGAAAGACCGCTCTGGCCGAAGGGCTGGCGCTGATGATCCAGGCGGGGGACGCCCCTGATCTGTTGCTGGAACGCGATATCTACGCCCTCGATCTCGGTGCGCTGCTGGCCGGAACAAAATTTCGCGGTGATTTCGAGGAACGACTCAAGGCGGTGGTCAACGCACTGCGTAAACAGGAAGGTGCGATTCTCTTCATTGACGAGATTCATACGATCATCGGTGCCGGAGCGACCAGCGGTGGCTCCCTGGATGCCTCCAATATTCTCAAACCGCTGCTCGCCGACGGCGAGTTGCGCTGTATCGGTTCCACGACGTACGAAGAATACAAAAATTTGTTCGAAAAAGATCGCGCCTTATCCAGACGTTTCCAGAAGATCGATGTGCCGGAACCTTCGGTGGAAGAGACGGTTGCGATTCTTAAAGGCTTGCGCTCGCAGTACGCCGAGCATCACGGGGCCACCTACAGCGATGCCGCGCTGCGGGCAGCGGCTGAGCTGTCGTCACGGCACATCAACTACCGTTATCTGCCGGACAAAGCCATCGATGTGATCGATGAAGCGGGTGCGGCGTTTCGGCTCAGCGGTGGCAGTGGAACGATTGGCGTGGCCGAAATCGAAGCTGTCGTTGCCGGCATGGCACGGATTCCGGAACGTACGGTCTCGCTGACCGATCGCCGCCGACTGAAGTATCTGGATCGTGACTTAAAGCGCCAGGTTTTCGGCCAGGATGTTGCGCTGGAAGCGTTGGCGCGGTCGGTACTGCGCGGACGGGCCGGTCTCGGTCATCCGGAACGGCCAGTTGGTTCATTCCTCTTTACCGGTCCGACCGGTGTTGGCAAGACCGAAGCGGCCCGTCAACTGGCGCGTCAGCTCGGGGTGGAGTTTATTCGCTTCGACATGAGTGAATACATGGAAAAACACTCTGTTGCGCGGCTGATCGGCGCGCCCCCTGGTTATGTTGGTTTCGACCAGGGCGGTTTGCTGACTGACGCGGTCGTTAAATCGCCCTACGCGGTGTTGCTCCTTGACGAGATTGAAAAGGCTCACCCTGATCTGTTCAATATCCTGTTGCAGATTATGGATCACGGCACCCTGACCGACAACAACGGCAAGCAAGCTGATTTTCGTAATGTCGTGTTGATCATGACCAGCAATGTCGGTGCGCGGGAAATGAGTGCCACGCCAATCGGCTTCGGCGATATCGCGTTGGGTAATGCCAACCGCGAAGTGGAAAAGATGTTTTCCCCCGAATTCCGCAACCGCCTCGACGACATCATCTCCTTCAAGCATCTTGATCAGGGGGTGATGGAGAAGGTTGTCGAGAAATTTGTTCGCGAATTGTGTGAACGGCTTGGCGAACGCAAGGTCTCCCTGACCCTCTCGGCTGCGGCGCGAACCGCTCTGGCCCGGCGCGGCTACGATCCGGTCTTCGGCGCACGTCCGCTGGCGCGGCTGATCGAAAGCGAAATCGCCGATGCGCTGGTCAACGAGCTGCTCTTCGGCAAGCTGCGCAAGGGTGGCAAGGTCAATATCGGTTTGCGTAATGCCAAGCTGCAATTCCGCATAACCCCCCCGGTCCGTCATTAATCGGTGCCGGTCTATCGTCTTTCTCATCAACTGAGCTTTCCACCCCCCGAGCATGCCGAGCCGACCGGTCTGTTGGCGGTCGGCGCCGATCTGTCCCCCAAACGGCTGCTGTTGGCCTATTCGTCCGGCATCTTCCCCTGGTATAACGAAGGTGAACCAATCCTCTGGTGGTCCCCCGATCCGCGCTGCGTGCTGTTTCCCGAGCAGCTCCATGTATCACAGCGGCTGTTGCGAACCATCAGGCAGGGGCGTTTTCGTGTCACCGTCAATCGTGCTTTCAGGAAGGTTGTTACGGCGTGCGCCAGGACCCCCCGTCATGGACATGCCGGTACCTGGATTACCGCCGAGATGCTCGCTGCTTATGTTCATCTGCATCGCCTGGGTTATGCCCACTCGCTCGAATGCTGGGCCGATGGCGAGCTGGCCGGTGGTATTTACGGGGTCTGTCTGGGGCGCTGCTTCTTCGGCGAATCGATGTTTCACCGTCAGACCGATGCTTCAAAAGTGGCGTTCGTGGCGTTGGTTGAACGTTTGCGTGAACGCGATTTTGTCCTGCTTGATTGTCAACAGACCACCGGGCATCTGCTGCGTTTCGGTGCGCAGGACGTCACGCGCCGCGAGTTCCTGCGGTTTATGAGGGTGGGCGGAGTGATGACCGGGACAGAGCAAGAGAAGGGGGCGTTTTGAGGGGCTCAAGGATCTGCCGGCGAGACAAGACCGTTGTGCGGTTCTTTTGAATTTTTATCGAGAGGTCATCGTGTTTGACCATGGTCAAGGAATTTCCAGGAGCGATGTGGGATATTTTTGCTGCGGCTGTTGTCGCGCTTTGCAGCTACGTGGTATGTTGATATCTTCGTAAATAATCTGGCGCTTCAAGATGAGTTTATCCTGCCCCCGAAATTTTCAGGAAAGTTGTTTCATATGACGATCTTTGGTCAAAAACCGATCATTGCAATCCGCACGATTGTGCAGTGGTGTTTTTTATTCTGGATAGTCGGTATCGGTGTGCGTTTCGGATTGTTTGTCTATTCTCTGGAAATTGGGGCGGCCGCACCCCTGGTTTCCCGGCCACCGGGCGTTGAAGGGTTTCTGCCTGTCGGTGCCCTGGTCAGCCTCAAATATATGCTCTTTTCCGGTACTGTTCACCCGGTCCATCCAGCGGCATTGATCATTTTTCTGTCGATTCTGCTGATGAGTATGCTGGCCAAGAAATCATTCTGTTCCTGGATTTGCCCGGTCGGTACCCTTTCTGAGGTGGTATCAAAGCTGGGAAAACGGCTGTTCGGGCGGAACTTTAAGCTCTGGCGCTGGCCAGACTTTTTTCTGCGGGGGATAAAATACCTGCTGCTGGTGTTTTTCATCAAACTCATCCTCCTCGACATGCCGGTTGAGGCCCTTGGCGGATTTCTGGATGCTCCTTACTGGGCGGCCAGTGATATCAAGATGCTCCATTTTTTTACCCGCATGTCCGTGACGACGATGGTTGTCCTGGCAATTCTGACCCTGCTGTCGCTGCTCTTTAAAAATTTCTGGTGCCGGTACCTCTGTCCCTATGGTGCCTTGCTGGGACTGGCAAGCCTCGTCAGCCCGTTCAAGATTCGACGCAATGCGTCAAACTGTACAGGGTGCCAGCGCTGTAGCGCCGCTTGCCCGGCAACCATTGCGGTACATTCCAGCACGACGGTGTCTACGCCGGAATGTACCGGCTGTCTCACCTGTGTCGCGCACTGCCCGGGAAAAAATGTCCTTGCCATGCAGCCTGCTTTCTGGCGCCGCCCGCTTCCGGTGTGGATCTATCCGTCCGTGGTTGTATCACTCTTTCTGGTGGGGATCGGGGTCGGCATGGTCAGTGGACATTGGTCCAGTTCGTTGAGCTACGAAGATTACCGGCGGCTGTTATCCCTGGCGCCCTATCTGAGTCATTAAAACCTCGGCATCCCGCACAGTGATATTTGCGGAATTAAAGAAGCTGCCCGGCAACGATTTATCCGCAATTTGACCGCATTATCCGCCGATTCTCTGCTTTACTTGAACACCCCTCCCTGCTACTATGCCCTGCTCAATTTCCACTTATCTTCATAGCCCCACTGCTGTGCGCGGCGAGTTTAATATTCTATGAAAATCAGACGTGTTGACATCGTCGGCTTTAAATCATTTGTCGACAAAACAACTTTTGAATTCAACGACGGCATTACCGGGGTCGTCGGTCCGAACGGCTGTGGCAAGAGCAATATTGTCGATGCGATCCGTTGGACGATGGGGGAGCAGAACGCCAAGAATCTGCGCGGCAAGTTGATGGAGGATGTCATCTTCGGCGGCAGTGAGTCGCGCAAGCCGCTCGGCATGGCCGAAGTACGCATGACGTTCGACAATACCGACGGCAACGGCCCCCCCGCCTTCAATGAATATACTGAAATTTCCGTCACCCGCCGCTTACATCGCAACGGTGAAAGTGATTATCTGCTCAATAATACCCCCTGTCGTCTGCTTGATATCACGGAACTCTTTATGGACACCGGTGGCGGTGCCCGCTCCTATTCGATTATCGAGCAGGGGAAGATCGGCATGATCCTCAATGCGAAGCCGGAGGAGCGCCGGGTGCTGATTGAGGAAGCCGCCGGGGTGGTGAAGTTCAAGAATCGTAAAAAGGCCGCGTTGCGCAAGATTGAGGCAACGCGGCAGAACCTGTTGCGCCTGAGTGATATCATCAGCGAGGTGCGGCGTCAGCTTAACAGTTTGAATCGGCAGGCAAAAAAAGCGGAACGTTACCGGACGCTGCGTGAGGAGCTCAAGGGGATCGAAACCCGCTTTGCGCTGGAAAAGTTCCTTGAGCTGCGCCAGGCCAGTGCTGCGGCACTGAGCAATGAGGGGATGCAACAGGCGGAACACGAGCGTCTGTCCGCGCAGCTGCTGCAACATGAGCTTGAGCTGGAAAACCTGCGCCTGACCCAGACCGAGCAGGAAAAAAACCTCTCAGCTGTTCAGGAAAAACTCTTTGCCCTGACCGCCGAAATTCAAAACGACGAAAACCGGATCGAATTCAGTGGCAAGGAAGCGGACAGCCTGGCGTTGCGCGGTGAACGCCTGCTCGCCGAGGCCAACGACTGTGACCGGCGGCTGGGGGAGCTTGAGGTGGAGGCGCAAACACTGACCGCAGGACGCGAAGACCTTGGCGAACGGCTGGTTACCGAGACCCGCCGCCTTGAAGAAGCCACCCACAACGCGGCGGTCCTTGAGGAGCAGGAAGCTGCCTTGTCCGCGCGTCTCGATCAGGCGCGCACCGACCTCTATGCGATGCTCAACGAACTGTCGCGGCTTGGCGCACAACATGAAGAGGCGCAAAAACAGCTGCTCTCCCTGGATGATCGCGAGGCGCGCAACCGGCATGAAACGGTGGCGGTACGGGAGCGCTGGGACGCGGCCAGTACCGAGTTGGCGTCGCTCGATGCCGGTTTGCACGAGATGCGCATCCGGCGCGGTGATCTGCAACGTGAGCGCGATGAACTGCATGAGCTGATGCGTCAACTGCGGCTGAGCTCCGACGAAAACGAAGCAGAACTGCTCCTCAAACGCGAAGAATATAATCGCTATCATTCGCGGCTGGAATCGCTGCGTCAGCTGGAAAAAAGTTTTGAAGGTTACGGTGCCGGAGTTAAGTCGCTGCTGCGTGACACCGAACTGAACCAGCGTTTCGATGGCATCGCAGCCGATGTGCTGGAAGTTCCGGCGCGCTATGAAGCGGCGGTTGAGGCAGTGCTGGGGGAGCGTCTGCAGGCATTGTTGACGCAGGAGGTCGCGGCGGCGACTGAGGCGCTTGATTATCTGCGGCGCAAGGAAGGGCGTTGCACCTTTCTGCTCCCCGGCTTCAAGTCCGGGAGAAGCGTTTTTGCCGCCGGTACGCCCCTCTCCGAACTGGTTAAGCCCCGTGATGCAACGGCGACGCAGGTTGAAAATTTGCTGGCCGACATCTACCTGGTCGCAGACCTGCAACCGTATCTGACCGATCAGCAGCTCCCGGACGGGGTGATCCTGGTGACTGAAGCAGGTGATGTGCTGACCTCCGCTGGGGCGTTGAGCGGTGGTGGCAAACAGGCGTTGCAACAGGGGGTGCTGCACAAAAAGCGGGAGATGAAGGAGCTGGCCGCTCAGGTGACCCGGCTGGTCGCTGAAGTCGAAAAATTGCAATCTGAGCGGCAGGGGCTGCGCAACGAACTGAAGGTGGCGGAAGAGCGTCAGGGGGAGATCGATGCCGGGCTGCGCCACAAAGAACGGAAGGTAGTGGACAACGAACGTGAACTGGCACGGTTGCAGTCCGAGGTGGCGCGTTTTCAGGAGCGGGTTGAGGTGCTGCAACTGGAAGAGGGACAGTTGCATGAAGAGCGGGAAGAGCTGGTTCGACGTCAGCAGACCGCCGGAACCGGGCGACTGGAGCAGGAGCGGGATAAACTTCTTCGCGAAGAAGCGGTGGCGGCGTTGCAGTCCGAGTTGCAGGGGTTGCGCGGTGCTATCGAGCAGACCCGAGAGCAGGTAACAACCGCCAGGGTAGCGGTTGCCGGGCTGCGGGAACGCGAAGAAGCCGAGAAGCAGGGTGTCACCCGTTTGCGACAGATGCGCGAAGAATTGCGGGGGCGGAAAGTTCTGCTGCTGAGTCAGGCTGAAGAGGGGCGCGAGGAGCGCGCACGCTTGCAACAAGAACAGCAGCGATTGCGCGCTGAACTGGCGCAACGGTTCAATCTCCGTCTTGCGGAAAAAGCCGCTTTTGATGCCCAGCGGGATGCTTTTGAACTCGCTGCGCGTGCCATCGCAAGTTGTGAATCGCGGTTGAAGGAACTACGCACCCAGGTCAATGCCACCCGGGAGAGTCTGGCGGCGTTGCAGCTGCGGTTGCGCGAACAGGAAATTGAGGCGGAGCATTTACGTCAGGCGATTCTGGAGCGCTACCGCATCGACCTCGCTGAAGCGGTCTTGCCCGCAGCGGAGTTTAACAGTGATCTGGCCGCCGGGCGGATGGACGTGTTGCGACGGCAGATTGAGCTGTTGGGGGAGGTCAATCTGACTGCCATCGAAGAATATCGTGAGCTTGAAGAGCGCAGTGGTTTTCTGACCGAACAGCAAGATGATTTACGTCAATCGATGGACGGTCTCCAGCAGGCGATTGGCAAGATCAATCGCACGACTCGCAAACGTTTCAAGGAGATGTTCGAGCAGGTCAATGAAAACTTCAAGGACGTTTTTCCGCAGCTCTTTCGCGGCGGACGCGCCGAGCTGGTACTGACCGATGAAAACGATCTGCTCGAAACCGGGATCGAGATCGTCGCTCAACCGCCGGGGAAAAAATTACAAAGTGTTGGTCTGTTATCCGGTGGCGAGAAAGCGTTGACTGCGGTCGCGCTGATTTTTTCGATCTTTCTCATCAAACCCTCGCCGTTTTGCATGCTCGATGAGGTTGATGCCCCGCTCGATGATGCCAATATCGGGCGTTTCAACGAGATGGTGCGCGAGATGTCCACTCTGTCGCAATTTATTATCATCACGCACAACAAACGCACGATGGAGATCGCCGATACCCTTTATGGAGTAACGATGGAGGAACCGGGGGTCTCGAAACTGGTTTCAGTGCAAATTAACGCGCTTGCGAGCTAACCATGCCATTTAAAGAACTATTGGGTCGCTTGATCGACAGCATTGACGGGGCACGAGGGGCCATTGTCGCTGACTGGGAAGGGGAGGCGGTCGATCAGGTATCGCGTATGGATGATTTTGAAATCAAAATTATCGGTGCTCATCAGGGGGTGATCCTCAGTCATTTTCGTCAGGTGGTCAAGGCTCTGGAAGGGAATGACCTGGAAGAGATCGTTGTTGTCACCAATCTGGCACATACAATGATCCTGCCGATCACCGCCGATTATTTTATGGTCTTCGTCATGGAGCGCAACGATACCGTGCTGGGACGTGCACTTTTCGAAGCACGTCGCTGTGTGAAAGCGTTGCGCTCCGAAGTTCTTTGTTAATCGTAGATTGGAGTTTAACGGAATAATGGAAGTTTTTTCTCAATTAATGGTCGTGTTGACAGGGGCGTTGGCGCACATCGGCGTTCCGCAGGAGTATTGTCAACTGGCGGCTCTGGTGACGATTTATCTGACGGCGACGCTGCTCGTTGCCGTCCTTGTCCTGGCCTTGCTGCGCGTGACACGCAAAGCTCCGGCAGGTGAGAATGCCCCTTTGGCAGCAGCAGAAAAGGCAGCTGATGAGCCGAATGCCGCCCCGGTTGCCGCCGTTGATATGCCTTTAACGGCAGCAGAGCCAGATTTGTCTGCGCGGGTGGAGACGCCAGATGGCTTGTTGCGGCGCATGCGTTCCGGGCTGGCGAAGACCAACGCTGTGCTGGTTGGTCGGATCGATAGCCTGCTGGGGGGGGGGGCGATTGACGATGCGCTGTTGGAGGAACTGGAAGAAATCCTGATCACCGCCGATCTGGGAATGAAGACGACGCAGGGACTGGTGCAGGCCGTCAGTTTACGCGCCCAGCGCGGCGAGTTGAAAGAAGCTGCGACGGTTAAAAAGCTGTTGCGAGAGGAGATAAGTAGCCGCCTCAAGTCCTCTGCGAGCCCTTTCAATCTCGATTCAGCGCAGCCGAGTGTCATCATGGTCGTTGGTGTGAACGGGGTTGGCAAGACGACAACGATTGGCAAGTTGGCCGCGCGGCTGGTTGCTGAAGGGAAAAAGGTGGTCATCGGTGCCGGGGACACCTTTCGTGCGGCGGCGGCGGAGCAGTTGACAATTTGGGGCAAGCGGGCCGGGGCTGACGTCGTTCGTCACGGCGAGGGCGCGGATCCGGGCGCCGTTGCGTTTGACGCGGCGAAAGCGGCAGTTGCGCGCAAGGCTGATGTGCTGATTCTGGATACTGCGGGACGATTGCACACCAAAGTCAATCTGATGGAAGAATTGAAGAAGATCCGGCGAGTGCTGGAGCGCGAGATTCCTGGCGCGCCACACGAAACGCTGCTGGTTCTTGATGCCACCACCGGTCAGAATGCTTTGTCGCAGGCGAAGATTTTCGCCGCGATGGTCGAGGTGAATGGCCTCGTGTTGACCAAGTTGGACGGCACCGCCAAGGGCGGAATTGTCATCGCGATTGGGGCCGAACTTGGCATCCCGGTTCGTTTTGTCGGGATCGGTGAGCAAGTTGATGATTTGCGCCCGTTTGACCCGGAACTATTTGTTGCGGCGTTGTTCGGCGAGGAGGAATGATTCTTGACTTTAGCGGACAGCTTTTTTACTATGTAAACTCAAATGAGTTGTTTTGAGTTATGACGATAAAACTGATCGAACGTCTGGAACAACAATCCGTGGCGTTACTCGCGCGGCACCAGCGGCTGCAACAGGAGAACCGGTTGTTGCTGGCTGACAAGCAGGCGCTGGTGGCGGATCGTGAACGACTGAAAACCGAACTGGACGAAATCCTCGACAAGCTCAATGCGATTGAACGGGAGACGTCGTGAAGCACGCCGTGCAGGTCACGATTTGCGGGCAACAGTTTACGCTCCGGAGCGATGCTTCTCCTGCCGAGGCCCAGCGTGTTGCCGCGTTTGTCAATGAACGCATCGAACTTGCCCGGGTGCATAGTTCTGTAGATTCATTACGGACCGTGATTCTGGCGTTGTTTAATGTGTCCGGGAGCTATTTGCGACTGCGTGATTCTGGCGCATGTCTGGATGGCGAAACTGAACAGCGCCTGACGGCGCTGGTGGAGCAAATGGAAGAGGCGAGCAGGGTTGCGGCTCCGGCGGAACCGGGACTCTTCGACAGCTGATGTTTGCGGGCAGCTCATTCCTCCGTAGCGACGGAGATTTTCAAATAGATTGGCAGAGGTTCAATTCGCCCGTTACAGGGTGTTATCGTTGGCGGCCAGCAGCCGCGCGACGCGCTTGGTCGATGATAGACATGATGGTAATAGTTGAAAAATATGCCTTCATTACGTAGTTCGGGAGTGCGCATTGCTGCTTCCGAACGGCTCGTCGACGGAGCACAGTTGACGAGATCGACCTGACACGATTCGTTCACCGTGGTGAACGAGACCGACTAAATCGAACCTGCCTTCCTTGCGTGGAAATCCCCCCGATACGGAGACCGCTGTTGAAACGGAGCTCCGAGTGCCGAAAATATCTGTTCGCCAACGGCAACTGGCACGGCGTGAGGCGTTATCGCCTGAAGAATGCGATCGCGCCAGCCGGTTGATTGTCCGGCGTTTGACGCAACTGCCCGAATACCTGGCGGCGCGTACCGTCGCGTTGTACAGCCCGATTCGTAATGAGGTTGACATCTCAGAACTGTTGCCCGCAGCACTCGGCGCCGCGAAGCGAGTCGTTTTCCCCCGTGTTCGTGATGCCGAAATTGATTTTCTTGTCGTGACCTCTCTGGCGCAGTTGTATCCGGGACGCTTCGGTGTCGCGGAACCACTCGCCGGTGAGGTTGTCGCGGTTGCACAGATCGATTTGCTGGTGGTTCCCGGTGTTGCATTCGATGGTAACGGTCACCGGCTTGGTTATGGTAAGGGCTATTATGATCGGGTCCTGGCCCGGTTGAAGAAACAGACAGCAGTCGGTGTTGCTTATCGGGTGCAACTGGTTGATGCGCTGTCGGCCGAGGAACATGATCAGCGTCTCAATGTGCTGGTTACCGAGGAAACCATTCAACGTTTCCCGGATTAATATAGTTATTGCCGCACGGCATAACAAGCAAGGAGGTTGGGTTGTGAAAATCGAACTGATTCATATCATTCTGGCAACGGTTGCCGCACTCGGCGCAGGTGTTTTTGTCGGGATGTTGTTGCGCCGCAAGGTTGGTGAAGGGAAGTTGGCCAGTGCCGAAGAGCTGGCCGTCAAGACTGTCGAAGATGCCAAAAAAGAAGCCGATACCATCCGTAAAGAGGCAGTCATTCAGGCCAAGGATGCTGTTCTGGAAGGGAAGGCCGAATGGGAAAAAGAAGCACGGGAGCTACGCCGTGAAATTCAGTTACAAGAAAAACGCGTGGTACAGAAAGAGGAACAGCTTGATCGCAAGCTAGCACAGGCCGATGAGCGGGAAGAACAGCTCAGTCAGCAGGAAAAGGAGTTTTTTGCCAAAGAAGCTGCTGTTCAGAAACGTGAAAGCGAGGTTAATTTGTTGATCGCCGAACGGCAGCATGAACTGGAAAGAGTCAGTGGCATGAGTGCCGAAGAAGCGAAGCAAGAGCTGCTTGCATCGATCGAGAGTGAAGCCCGGCACGATTCTGCCAAACTGATCAAACAGATTGAGGATGAAGCTCGCGAGACTGCTGACAAAAAATCAAAAGAGATTCTCTCCCTGGCCATCCAGCGCTATGCCGGTGATTATGTGGCCGAGAAGACGGTGAGCGTGGTGCCGCTCCCTGCCGACGAAATGAAAGGGCGGATCATCGGGCGCGAAGGACGAAATATTCGCGCCATTGAGGCCGCGACCGGCATCGACCTGATCATCGACGATACGCCGGAGGCGGTGATTATTTCCGGATTCAACCCGGTACGGCGGGAAGTTGCCCGTCTGTCGCTGGAGCGTTTGATCGCTGATGGACGGATTCATCCAACGCGGATTGAAGAGGTGGTCGCCAAGGCACAGCAGGACGTTGATGAAGCGATCCGCGAGGCGGGGGAGCAGGCGACCTTTGATGTCGGTGTACATGGCATTCATCCGGAAATACTTAAACTGATCGGGTGCCTGCGCTACCGAACGTCTTACGGGCAGAACGCGTTGCAGCATTCCCTCGAAGTTGCCTTCCTGTGTGGTATTCTGGCCTCCGAAGTTGGCGTTAACGTAAAACAGGCAAAACGGGCCGGGTTGCTGCACGATATCGGCAAAGCTGTTGACCATGAGATTGAAGGTTCGCACGCGGTTATCGGTGCCGATCTGGCGCGCAAATACGGTGAGACTCCGAAGATTGTTCATGCCATCGGCGCTCACCATGAAGATGAAAAACCCGAGACGATCATGGCGGTGCTGGTCCAGGCCGCAGATGCCCTTTCCGGGGCGCGTCCGGGCGCACGCCGGGAGATGTTGGAAACCTACGTCAAGCGCTTGCGCGATCTGGAGCGGATCGGTACATCGTTCGACGGCGTTACCAGCTGCTACGCGATTCAGGCCGGTCGCGAGATACGGATCATGGTTGCCAGCGACAGAATTTCCGATGCCCAGGCCCATGTGCTGGCCAAAGATATTGCCCGCAAGGTGGAGGATGAAATGACTTATCCCGGACAGATCAAGGTTAATGTCGTGCGCGAAACGCGGGCAACGGAATATGCCAAATAATGAATAACCATCGTCAGCTCGGCAGAATGCCAGCTTCACCGTCACGCCTGGGGATGACAATATGAAATTACTCTTTGTCGGGGATGTGGTGGGTCGTTGTGGTCGACATGCGCTGACAACTCAGCTTGATCGTTTGATTGATCACCATCTGATCGATCTGGTGGTGATCAATGGCGAAAATGCCGCTGCCGGTTTCGGTATGACCGTCGATGTCGCACGTGAATTGCTCAAGATGAGTGTCGACGTGGTTACCTCCGGTAATCATATCTGGGATAAACGGGATATTTATCCGCTTTTGGACAGTGAGCCGAAACTGCTCCGCCCAGCCAACTATCCTGCCGGGGTTCCGGGGCGTGGCGCCGGTATTTTTCACACCAACGGCGGGACGGCGGTCGGCGTGCTTAACCTTGAGGGGCGAGTGTTTATGAGCCCGCTCGATAACCCCTTTCTGGTTGCCGACCAGCTGATTGCCGAGCTGCGTGAAACGACACCGATTATTCTGGTCGATTTTCATGCTGAAGCAACCAGCGAAAAAGTGGCACTCGGTTTTTATCTCGCTGGGCGGGTCTCTGCCGTAGTCGGTACCCATACCCATGTCCAGACCGCTGATGAACGGGTTCTGACCGGTGGCACCGCATATATTACCGATGTCGGCATGACCGGCAGTCGTGATTCGATCATCGGCATACGCAAGGAGCTGGCGACGGAGCGTTTTCTCACCCAGTTGCCGACGCGTTTTGAAGTCGCCAAGAAAGATCCGATGATCAATGCGGTGGTGATCGATATTGATGAACAGAACGGTCGTGCAACCACGATCATGCGGATTAACGAACTGGTCGAAAATAACTGATTCAAGCAGGTGCGGAGCAAAGACAGATGGGAATGAAGTCAGTAGCGGAACAGATGGAAATTTTGCGACGCGGTGCCGTCGAGATACTGGTTGAAAGCGAGCTGGAAAAAAAACTGACCCGGTCGCTTGAGACGGGCAGACCGCTGAAAATCAAGGCAGGTTTTGACCCCACTGCCCCCGACCTGCATGTCGGTCATACGGTGTTGATCCAGAAGCTTAAACAATTTCAGGATCTCGGCCATCAGATCCTGTTTCTGATCGGCGATTTTACCGCGATGATCGGTGACCCCACCGGCAAGAATGAAACCCGCAAAGCCCTGACCCGCGATCAAATCCTGACAAACGCAGAAACTTATCGAGAACAGGTCTTCAAAATTCTCGACCCGCAGAAGACCACCGTCGTTTTTAACAGTGAATGGATGGGTAAGTTGTCTGCTGCTGATCTGATCGGTCTGGCTGCACGGCATACTGTTGCCAGGATGCTGGAGCGGGACGATTTTCATAAGCGTTATACCGGCCAACAGCCGATTGCCATCCATGAATTTCTCTATCCTTTGGTGCAGGGGTATGATTCCGTCGCCCTTGAAGCCGATGTGGAAATTGGGGGCACCGATCAGAAGTTTAATCTGCTGGTTGGACGCGAGTTGCAAAAGCAGTATGGCCAGGAACCGCAGTGTGTTTTGATGATGCCGCTTCTCGAAGGACTTGATGGTGTCAACAAGATGAGCAAGTCGCTGCATAATTACATCGGTATTACCGATCCGCCCAAAGAAATCTATGGCAAGGTGATGAGCATTTCTGATGCGTTGATGGTGCGTTATTATGAGCTCCTCTCCGATGTCGACCTTGCTGCCCTGCAACTGGTGGAAGACGGGGTTGCTGGCAAGGAAGGTGGTGCGCATCCATTGGCAAGCAAGCGCGCGCTGGCACGTGAGCTGGTCGCGCGCTTCTATGACGAATCTGTCGCACAGCAGGCGGAGGAAGAGTTTATTCAGCAATTCAAGCGTAAGGAAATTCCGGACGACATCCCCGAGATCAGGATCACTGAAAACGAACCAGTCTGGCTCTGCCGGGTGCTGGCCGATGCCGGACTGACAAAATCAAACGGTGAAGCCCGTCGTTTGATTACCCAAGGGGCGGTCAAGGTCGATGGCGAAAAGATTGATAGCCCGGATTACACGGTTGGTCCCCAAGGTGAATATGTGGTACAAACGGGAAAAAGACGCTTTGTTCGCATTATTTTTTCAGAACTTGGATAATCTTTAAATAGAGTAATATCAGCAGGTTGCCCTGGCCACATGGGTTTTTTTCGGTGGGGAATAAAAAAACTTTCGAATAGATCTTGACATCAATCCCGACTTTCAGTATTGTTCGCCTCCGTTGCAGAAAACGCCAGACTCTAGGGGCGATGAGTAAGCAACGGAAAGTGTCAGAAAAAGTGAAATTGCAAACAAAACATCTTGACAGTCTGTGACTGTTTCGATACTCTGAAAAGCCATCGTCGACAGGGCGATGTGGATCGACAAAACCTTGGTCTTTGAAAACTAAATAGCAGACGTAACGAAAAAGTTGCGAGTAAAAGAAAAAACGTCATAAGACGTAAGTAAAGAGAAAGATCATCTTTTCAGAATATAAACTGGAGAGTTTGATCCTGGCTCAGAACGAACGCTGGCGGCGTGCTTAACACATGCAAGTCGAACGTGAAAGTGGACTTCGGTCCGCGAGTAAAGTGGCGCACGGGTGAGTAACACGTGAATAATCTGCCCGATGATCCGGGATAACAGTTCGAAAGGGCTGCTAATACCGGATAAGCCCCCGAGCTCTTCGGAGTTTGTGGGAAAAGGTGGCCTCTCCTTGGAAGCTTCTGTCATCGGATGAGTTCGCGGCCCATTAGCTAGTTGGTGGGGTAATGGCCCACCAAGGCGACGATGGGTAGCTGGTCTGAGAGGATGATCAGCCACACTGGAACTGAGACACGGTCCAGACTCCTACGGGAGGCAGCAGTGGGGAATTTTGCGCAATGGGGGAAACCCTGACGCAGCAACGCCGCGTGAGTGATGAAGGTTTTCGGATCGTAAAGCTCTGTCAGTGGGGAAGAAACCCCTGTCGGTTAATACCCGGCAGGCTTGACGGTACCCACAAAGGAAGCACCGGCTAACTCCGTGCCAGCAGCCGCGGTAATACGGAGGGTGCAAGCGTTGTTCGGAATTATTGGGCGTAAAGCGCGTGTAGGCGGTTGTTTAAGTC